>CAYNNP010000015.1:0-40999 GCA_964398215.1 uncultured Pirellulaceae bacterium
TTGATTGAAAGGCCACGAAACAATGTCGTGTTGTACTGAGCCGACGGCGCTAGCCGCGGTTATTGACAGTCTGGTTGTGCTCGAAACCGGGGCGATAGCCGCCCGACACAGCTTCTAGTTTGCTGCCGCTCGCGCTATGGCATCAACCTTTGAACCTTCACATTTCTGAATCGGTGCAAGCCACCTTTGCCGTGATGCTGTAGCGCAATGCTACCTCGTTGAAAGCGATTGTCGTGAACATCAACGACTTGATTACCGTTGATCCAAACTTGTATATGATCTCCCTCACAGCGGACTCGAAACTTGTTCCATTTGCTGTTGTCAAATGCGAGTCCGGCTTTCTTGGCGTAACTATCCCTCGCATCAGAATCTTTGGGCCAGACCCATCCCGAACCGATCGCATAGATCATCCCTGACTGATCACGAGCAATTTCACACTGGTAGCCTTTGATCTTTTTGTCGCCAGCTTGGCACCGAAAGCCAATGCCTGAATTGTAATCGTCCGATGGCATCTTAGCTTCGACGGTCAACTCAAAATCATTTAGCACTTCCGAGTGGCTTAACCACAGGTTCTTTCCTTTAGCCAAAATCTGGATCTCGCCATCGACTGCTTTCACGTCACCGTTGACTTGCGACGACCAGCCATCAAGTGACTTGCCGTCAAAGAGTGAAATTTGTTTCGTGTACCAGTCGGGTGTTCCGAACCAGTCGTGCATTTCTTTTTCAAACGGCTTAACAACACGATCGGACTCAGGAAATTCGCCGCGATCCTGAGTCTCCACGATCCACAAATCCAGCGCCTCGCGCATTCGCAGCAGCGCGGCCTGATGCTCTGGTTTGGTCGAATCGGCCAAGTTGTTGATCTCATGAGGATCGTTGACGGTATCAAACAGCTGTTCAGGTGCGACACGCGGCGACATCAAATCCGCCGGCGGCCCAGTCAACTTGCCGGCCGCCATCATTTCTCGCATCAACGGCTTGATCGGAAAACACTTTTCTTTGTAACGGTTCAAAGATGTAAAGTGCTGGTCGGGATAATAGTTACGCAGATAGTGATATCGTTTGCCACGTACACTACGAATACGATTGACCGTTTCGTCGATACGATCACGAGCCGAAAAAGCGTACCGGCGCGGTGGGCTCAGTTTGTCTTTGTTTCCCAAGAACACGCGACCCTGCATTCCCAGCGGTCGGTCGATGCCCGCGAATCCAAGCGTTGTGGGCATCAAATCGATCAAGCTGATTACTTGATCGCTAACCGTATTTTGCTTGTAGTTACCTGGAGCCCTTATTGTTTTGGGCCAATGCACGATCATCGGCACGTGCAAACCCGTGTCATAACACCAATGGATCCCACGCGGTTCGATGCGTCCGTTGTCGCCGAAAAAAACGATGATTGTGTTGTCGGCCAGTCCGTCTTCTTTTAGCTGCGCCAGAATGCGACCGATCGTTTTGTCCATTCCAGAAATCGAATTTAGATATCGAGCCCATTCTTTGCGCACCAACGGATGATCAGGGTAGTACGGTGGCGGCGTGACATTGTCTTCAGTGGCAATTTGTTCGTGATGCTGCTCGCCTTTCCATTCGACTCGCGGTTGTTTCCATGTCTGCCGATCATAGATGTCATACTCCGCTTCAAGCGTGTTGACTTGAGCAAAGAATGGCTGGTTCTGTTTTAGATCCTCCCACTTACTTGTGTCGTAAAGTTTGCCTTCGTTGACAAAGTTCATGTCTAGCTTGCCCGAACCAACTTCGTCATCACCGATTGTCTTGATGTTTGCTGTAAAGTAGCCAACGTCTTTCAAGTGATGAGTGAGCGGGCGAACGCCTTTTGGTAGTCGGTAGTTATCGCTACGATGCGAGCGCATGTTGTGAGTATCGGTCGTTGTCTGATACATCCCCACAAAGAACGCACTCCGGCTAGGAGCACAGACGGGTGATGTGGAAAATACGTGCGTGTAACGCATGCCGCTGGCAGCCAACCCATCCAGCGCCGGTGTCTTGACGTTTTTCGCACCGTAACAACCGAGATCCAATTTTAAGTTTTCACCGACGATCCACAGGATGTTGGGCTGCCCCTTGGCAGACGGTCCGGCGGCGCTTGCTATGCAACCCAGGAAAATAATTCCGCACAGCGTATTGACTAGGTGTTGAAACAAATTGCGAATCTGAAACATGGTGCTGGTCATTACATTTTCTCTTGGGACACAATAGAAATCCGGTTGCCATCGGTTCGCTACCGAAATGAAACCGATGTGCTAAGCTTATCAAAACTTTTTCAACGAGATGCGAGAGACTTTGAATGTCAAGGATAGTTAATAGCGATTCAATCGGGGTAACGCTTTGATGACTTCGTTGAATGCCAATCTGGTCGATATTGTCAAACGAAGTATTCAGCCCGTTCGGTTAACGTTCAGCCAAGGCCTGATCGAATCCATCACGCCTTTATCGGCAGACGCAACATGCGATACCTACCTCCTGCCAGGCTTTGTCGACGCGCATATCCATATTGAATCTTCAATGCTGACGCCGGCTCAATTTGCGGCGATCGCGGTATGCCATGGAACGGTCGCCACGGTCAGCGACCCGCATGAGATCGCAAATGTGCTGGGCCTACCCGGGGTTGAATACATGCTCAGTGATGCAGCCCGAGTGCCACTGAAGATCTGTTTCGGCGCGCCAAGTTGTGTGCCCGCGACATCGTTTGAAACCACCGGTTGCACGATAGACGTCGAGGCTACGGCAAAGTTGCTGAGCCATGACCAGATTCATTACTTGGCCGAGATGATGAATTTTCCCGGCGTCCTTGGCAGTGACGCGGATGTGTTGGCAAAGATCGCGGAAGCAAAAAAACGTGGCAAGCCGGTCGATGGACACGCGCCAGGATTGGTAGCAGATGATGCGCGCCGATACTTTGCTGCTGGGATTTCGACTGACCACGAATGCACGACGATGCAAGAAGCGCTCGACCGAATCGCTGTCGGCGTGTACGTACAAATTCGCGAGGGCTCTGCGGCGCGAAACTTCGATGCGCTATGGCCACTGATCGATCAGCATCCGGGCCAAGTCATGTTCTGCAGCGATGACAAACACCCGCACGAACTTTTGCATGGCCATATCAATCAGCTTTGTCGCCGTGCTGTCGCCAAGGGCTGTGATGTTTTCAATGTTCTAACAGCCGCCTGTCTAACGCCGGTTCATCACTACGGATTGAATGTCGGCGGGCTGAAAGTCGGTGACCCTGCGGATTTTGTCGAAGTCGGTTCACTGACAGAGTTTGATGTTCGCCGTACTTTCATTGATGGAAACTGTGTCGCTGAGAACGGCGTTTCCAAGCTCGATCCTTCATCCGCTGAACCCATCAATCATTTCGCGTGCAGTCGTAAGACTGAATCGGATTTTGCGGTGCCAGCTGATAATGCAAAACAGATTCGCGTCATGGTTGCGCATGACGGTTTGCTGACGACCAGCTCGGAGACTGTTTCGCCAACGATCTCCGATGGTCAATTGGCTTGCGATTCGATACACGACACTTTGAAAATCAGTGTCGTGAATCGATACAGCGAAGCCGCGCCTGCTGTTGCCTTTGTGCGCGGTTTCGGGTTAAAACGCGGCGCCATCGCTGGATCAGTTGCTCATGATTCACACAACATCATCGCAGTGGGAGCGAGCGACGCTGAGTTGTGCGCAGCGGTCAATGCTGTCGTCGAAACCCAAGGTGGTCTTTCGGCAGTCGATGGTGATCAGATCGAAACGTTGCCCCTGCCGGTGGCTGGATTGATGTCGAATCTTTCGTGCAAGGATGTAGCGACACAATACGAAGAGCTTCAAAAGGTTGCACAAAATCTAGGTTGCTCGCTTCATGATCCATTCATGACGCTTAGCTTCTTGGCCTTGTTGGTAATTCCGTCGTTGAAACTCAGTGACAAAGGGCTGTTTGATGTTCAGCAGTTTGCCTTCACTGACTTAGTCGTACGATAGATAAATTTTGATTGCACCGCGATTGGTTTCACCTTGAGGCGAAAGTTGAATTCGATTCCTAGTGATCGCGCAGCAGCGGCAGTTGGTCGTTTGACCATATCTTGCGCCTGAAACGAGGGTTCTTGGATGACATGTCGATCTGATACAGAGCACTGTCTTCACGTTCGGGCAAACCAAGGATCTTCGTAAGGTTGCGTGCCAGCCATTTTTCGATCTTTAGCACCACCATCTTGCGCCGCAAACGCCCTTGGACGTCGCGGTTCAGTACCGTGGGCAAGGTGTTAAGCGTCAGGATTTCGTCGATTGAGCCGTGGGCCATTTTCTCGCGACCCTCGTCGCTGGCGTAGAAGTGTGAGACGGCAAAGACCGTACGACCTGGATCGCCTTGGCGCAAAAACTGACACGACTGTACGACCGTTGAGCCAGTGCGCACCATGTCATCAAACAGGACAAGGTCACGACCGCCAATCTCTTCAAAGGTCGATTCACTTTCTGCGTGCAGCTTTATTTGCACCTTCCGTTCGCCAGAGCGATCTTTGTCCAGCAGGACACACTTGGCTTTGGGCAGGTTAAGCCGAGTAAAGATCTCCATGACGAAGTCACGCGCGCCTTTGTCGGGTGCACACAGGGCAAGGCGTTCGCCTTCGTCACCACAATTCACGATGTTGGAATTGTTCAGGTAGTCGCAGTAGATGTCGTAAGGAATCAGGTTGTGGAAGCGGCCCTCAAATACTTCGGTAAACATGGCCTGAACCGAATAAGAGTGATTGTGCACGGTAAGCACATGGTCAACTCCCGCCAGTTGAAGCATCTGTGCGTACAACCGCGCCGTAAAGGGCTGGCCATCAAACTTCTTGCGGTCTTTATCATCACGCACAAACTGCGTTTCACCGTGGTCCACACCGGGCCCTCGATCCTGGGCGCTGTAGTACAGATCAGGCTCCACCAACATCACTCGGGCCGCACCGTTTTCTTTGGCCGCACGCGCAATCAGCAGATTGCGCATCGCCAGATTTTGCCGACTCACTACTCGACTGGAGGTGCTGACAATAACAACCGTCTTACCCTGCAGATGCTGACCAATGGCAGAGAAATCTCGCTCATCAGAAATAAATCGGGGACAGAATTCGGTGTTTGCAAAGGTTTTCATGCTGATCAGGTCAGCAATATCTTCGGCCTGGCCCATGGTATAGGCCACATCAATGGCAAAGGGGTCGTCGGAAGAGTTCCCCACAACAATGACGTCTTCGGGAGCGGTGGCAGTTGCTACCGGCATGGCAAAAAACTCGTATTGGCGGCGGGGAATGCGAGCGTACTACACCGCTTTGCGTCAGCAGAAGAGGCCGGTGGTATGCAGTTAATAGTCTATTTACAAAATATACCCGTGTGTAGGTATAAACGTCGCAGTGGGAACGAGTGACGCTGAGTTGTGCGCAGCGAAAATCTAGGTTGCTCGCTTCATGATCCATTCATGATGCTTAGCTTGCTGGCCTTGTTGGTAATAGCATCGTTGAAACTCAGTGACAAAGGTTGTTTGATGTTCAGCAGTTTGCCTTCGCTGACTTGGTCGCAGGATAGAAAACTTTTATCGCACCCCACGATTGGTTTCACCTTGGGGGCGAAACTTGAATTCGATTCCCAGTGCGGGTGCCCCTGGTAACTTAACCTTTCACCTGATCGATTTTTCGCTCACTTGCGAGTACAATCCCGGCGATACGAACATTCTTTGTGAAAACAGCAGCAACGACACTCTATGAGTACAGTGATTCCGATACTTTCCGATTCGGAAACACCTGTCGCAAGCGCACTACGAACACGCCGTGAAGAATTTGGAAACGCGCTCACGCATGGAATTGGCGCCGCTTTCGCAATCGGCTTTGGTGGATATCTAGTTGTCGAAGCAATTGTAGAATCAGATGCATGGAGCGTTGTCGGCTGCCTATTCTACGTAATCGCTTTGGTTGGCGTTTTAGCGTCGTCAACTCTGTCACATTTGTATCTGCCCGAACATTTGAACAAGCGATTTCGAGCCTATGATCAGGGATTCATTTACCTACTGGCGGTCGGTAGCCTCTCGCCATTCGCGCTGGTTTACTTGCGTACTCCGCTGTGGGTTGCGTTCTACCTATTTTGTATTGCAATCGCGGTGGCTGGCTTTCTATCGAAAGTCAAGTTCTCTCACCGTGTTGGGAAAATCAGCTTGCCTCTTTACATCGTCCAAGGTTGGAGCCAAGGCATAGCGTTGATTCCGTTGGCAAAAATACTGCCGACCGAAGCGTTCTATTGGTTGATGGGCGGCGCCGCTTGCTACTGCATCGGAGTCGTGTTTCTGTTCCTAGACAATCGCCGCTGGAAATTCCACGCAATCTGGCATCTGTGGGTGCTGGGTGCTTGCGTGTGTCACTACTACGCAATTTTGCAGTTTGTAGTACGCAGGTCCTAGAAACTGGGACGGCATCATGCCTGGTCAATTAAAAAAACGCAATTGACAGGCTAAAAACGCTGGGATCTTCGTTTCCGATCAAGCAAGCGAGATAGGCGACAACCAAACGCACTACCGTTTTGGACTAGAATAGGCTCTCCCGCCAATTCCACCGCTCCAATTCAGTGCTATGCGATCTACGCTCTGCTTCCTTCTTTGCGCTTTAGCCGTGACAGCCCAAGGTGCCGACGACAAGAAAATTGACTTCAGTCGCGAAATCTTGCCGCTGCTTTCGGAGAACTGTTTTCAGTGTCATGGCCCCGACGAAGCCAACCGTGAAGCTGGTTTGCGGTTGGATGATAAGAATTCCGTCTTTGCTGAACTGGATTCCGGTGAGCATGGTGTGGTCGCAAGCAACAGTGCTGACAGCGAACTCTACCGGCGGCTAGTTACCGACGATGAAGACTTGCGCATGCCGCCGGCTGATTCCGGCAAGAAACTTTCCACCGACCAGATCGCCAAGATGAAGCGTTGGATCGACGATGGCGCGCAGTGGGGCAAGCACTGGTCATTCCAGTCACCCGTTCAGCCTAAGTTGCCCGCAGCGATTGATGGATGGACGAGTCACAACTCAATCGACTTGTTCATTCAGCAGCGAATCCAACTCGCAGGCATGCAGCCACAATCGCGAGCCAGCAAGGAAGCTCTGATTCGGCGCGCAACGCTTGACCTGACTGGACTTCCGCCAACCATCAAAGAGATTGACGACTTTCTGAAAGACAATTCGCCAAATGCGTTCGAGTCTGTGATCGATCGGCTGCTCGAATCGCCTGCTTATGGTGAACACTTTGCTCGCACTTGGCTTGATGTCGCGCGCTATGCGGATACGCACGGGTTGCACCTGGACAACGAGCGTTCGATCTGGCCTTATCGCGATTGGGTTATTAAAGCCTTCAACCGCAACATGCCATTTGATCAGTTCACCGTCCAGCAACTTGCCGGCGACTTGCTGCCTGAACCGTCGCTTGAACAACGTATCGCAACGGGTTTCAATCGATGCAACGTTACAACCAGCGAAGGCGGATCGATTGACGATGAATACTACGTTCGCTACGCCGTTGATCGCGTGGAGACGACTTCGACGGTTTGGCTGGGTCTGACCACAGGCTGCGCGGCGTGTCACGATCATAAGTTTGATCCGCTGACTCAGAAAGAGTTCTACCAACTGTTCTCCTACTTCTTTAGCCTGACCGAAAAAGCGATGGACGGAAACGCGTTGTTGCCGCCACCGACTTTGAAAGTACCGACGCCCGAACAGCTTGCCAAAAAGTCTGAGCTCCAATCGCAAATCACAGCGCTGAATCAACGCATAGAAGAACTCTACAAGGAAGTCGAATATACTGACCCGGCGCCTGATGCCGAACTTGGTGAACTTGAATCTGGCGATTCGGTTTGGTTCGATGACAAGCTGCCTCCTAAAGCCAGACCTCAGGGCGATGGGCCCAAGAAATGGGATTTTGTCACTGCACCAGATCATCCGGTTTTTAGTGGCAGCAATTCATCCCGGCGAACTGGCAAAGGACTGACGCAACACTTTTTCACGGGTGCGAATCCGCCACTAGAAGTCGGCAACCCCGGCAAGCTATTCGCCTACGTGTACCTGGACCCCAAGAATCCACCCAAAGCAATCCAACTGCAGTTTAACGATGGTAACTGGAACCATCGCGCGTACTGGGGCGAAGATCGCTGCCATGGTGCCGGCGCGAAAGGCCCGTCAAATCATCACATCGGCGACCTTCCCGAAGTGGGCAAATGGGTGCGACTGGAAGTTGATGCGAGCGTTGTTGGCTTGAAACCGGCATCCAAGCTTAACGGTTGGGCCTTCACTCAATTTGGTGGCACCGTCCATTGGGACAAAGCAGGCGTGGTTTCGATGGAAACTTTGCCAGCCGAGCAACTTGCATCGTTGAATCTATGGCAACGTTACCGCAAAAAAGTCAAATCGCCTCCCTTGCCAGGCCCTGTGCAGAAAGTCATCGACATCGAGGCTACCAAACGCAATGATGCGCAAAACAATCAACTCACGCGGCACTATTTGCAATTTGTTCACCCAGAAACCAGCAAGCTGTTTTTGCCGCCCACCAAGCAACTAGGTATCGTCAAAAAATCGATTGGCGATCTAGAAAAGAAGATCCCTGCGACTCTGGTCATGCAAGATCGCGCCAAACCTCGCCAAGCTCATGTTCTTGAACGCGGTGAATACACAGAGAAGCGCGAGCCCGTTTCATCCGCGGTTCCTGAGTGGTTGATGCCGATGCCCGAAGGGGCGCCGGCAAACCGAATGGGCTTGGCCAAGTGGTTGACTGATCCCAAACATCCGCTTGTCGCTCGTGTGACCGTGAACCGATTTTGGCAGCACTTTTTTGGCACAGGCCTGGTTAAAACGTCGGAAGATTTTGGCATCCAAGGCGAGCAGCCTTCGCATCCGGAACTCTTAGATTGGCTGGCTCTGTACTTCATCGAATCCGACTGGAATATCAAACAGTTTCACAAACTGATCATGATGAGTAGCACTTACCAACAGTCGTCAAAAGTCGATTCAAAACAACTGTCAATCGATCCCGAGAATCGTTTGTTGTCGCGCGGTCCGCGGTTCCGGCTAGACGCGGAAGTCATCCGTGATTCCGCATTGTTTGCCAGTGGCCTGCTGGTCAACAAACTTGGCGGCAAAAGCGTGCGGCCTTATCAACCCGCCGGGCTTTGGAAACCGGTTGGTTTCGGTGGCAGCAATACCTCGGTTTTCAAACAAGACTCTGGTGAAAAACTGTATCGACGCAGTATGTACACGTTTTGGAAACGCACCTCTCCACCACCCTCGATGACGACGTTTGACGCACCCGATCGCGAGACTTGCCAAGTCCGCCGGGCTCGCACCAACACGCCTCTCCAAGCGTTGGTGTTGATGAACGACATCCAATTTATCGAAGCTGCACGAAAGTTCGCCGAACGTATCGAATCCAGCAGTGACAACGACGAAGCAAGATTAGCGTTCGCGTATCGCAATATCGTCGCACGTCAGCCACGTGCAACTGAAAAGCGAACGTTGCTTGCCTTGCTTGCCGAGTACAAGGCTGCTTTCAAGTCGGATCCTGATGCAGCAAAGAAACTGCTGTCCTCTGGCGATTCAGCCGCCAGCAAGGATGACAGTCAATACGATCTGGCCGCTTGGACGATGATTGCACATTTAATACTGAACCTTAGCGAAACGGTGACGAAAGGATAAACCATGACGGATCCACAACGCGAAGCTGCATTGATTCAAACTCGCCGCCATTTCTTTGGGAAATCGGCAACCGGTATCGGTTCAGTTGCACTTGCCTCACTCCTGAACGAAAAATTGCTCGCATCGCCAGCGCAGCAAAACGATACGCCGCGATTCGGCGGGCTACCATCGCTGCCGCATTTCGCGCCAAAAGCAAAACGAGTGATCTACCTGTTCATGTCAGGCGCGCCATCGCAGTTGGACATGTGGGACTACAAACCAAAGATGCAGGATTGGTATGACAAGGATTTGCCGGAAACGATTCGCAACGGTCAGCGAATCACCACGATGACTTCGGGGCAAAAACGTTTTCCCATTGCACCATCGATCTTCAAGTTCGATCGGCACGGTCAGAACGGATGCTGGGCTAGCGAATTGATACCACATACCGCTGGGATCGTTGATGACTTAGCCGTCATTCGCACAGTCAACACCGAAGCGATCAACCACGATCCAGCGATCACCTACATCCAAACCGGCAGCCAATTGCCTGGCCGCCCAAGCACTGGCGCGTGGTTGTCGTATGGCTTGGGCAGCATGAATCAGAATTTGCCGTCATTCGTGGTGCTCCATTCAACAGTCAATGGCGGCTTTGGTGGACAAGCCTTGTATGCGCGACTTTGGGGCGCCGGTTTTCTGTCCACGCGTCATCAAGGTGTTAGCTTGCGCAGCAATGGTGATCCCGTTTTGTACTTGTCCAATCCTGACGGGATGTCCGGAAAAATGCGCCGGCGGATGCTGGATGAACTCTCGCGATTGAACCAAGAACAATACAAAGAAGTCGGTGACCCTGAAATTCAGTCACGAATAGCGCAGTACGAAATGGCTTACCGAATGCAAACATCGGTGCCAGAATTGACGGACATGTCCGACGAACCTCAACATGTTTTGGACATGTATGGCAAAGACGTCAAAAAACCTGGCACGTTCGCCGCAAACTGCTTATTGGCGCGGCGCATGGCCGAGCGAGGTGTGCGTTTCACACAAGTCTTCATTCGGCAGTGGGACCAACATGGAAATTTGCCAAGGGACATTCGGCGCCAATGTGGAATCGTCGACCAACCGTGCGCCGCGCTGATCAAAGACCTCAAGCAACGAGGAATGCTGGAAGACACACTTGTCGTCTGGGGCGGTGAGTTTGGGCGAACGATCTACTGCCAAGGAGGCTTGACGAAAACGAATTATGGTCGCGATCACCACCCACGATGCTTTACCAAGTGGATGGCTGGTGGCGGCATCAAGCCGGGCATTGAACTCGGAAAAACGGACGACTTCAGTTACAACGTTGTCGAGCGGCCCGTTCACATCCACGATCTAAACGCAACGATGTTGCACTGTTTGGGTGTGGATCATCAGCGGTTGACCTTTCGCCATCAAGGCCGCGACTTCCGTCTTACCGACGTCCATGGAAACCTAGTAAAAGAGATCCTGGCGTAAAAAACCAACCGCGTGCACCACAGCCACGAAGGAGATCTTGGAAAGCTATCTATCGAGTAGCGACGTTATCAACTGAATCCACTTGGGAAACACAGCCGCGGTTGCGAAGTTGTTGTCAAAGAAGCTTGTGGCGTTTGCGCGCATGGCAGTGACTTCGTCGGGATGCTCGATTGCCCACTGAATCTTGTCACGAATCGCTTGGACGGAATCTTGGCTACAGGCAAGCCCGAACCCGTTGTCGACTGCCAGTTTACTAAGCTGGCTGTCATCTTCGCAGACAACCAATACCGCCGAACCCAGCGATAGGTACGATGCCAACTTGCTGGGAAACGCATAACGATAAACTTTGGCTTCCAAGCTAACGACGCACATGTCGGCTTTCGCCATCAATGGCCCAGCGATCGTCATGGGCTGGCGAGGTATGAAAACAATCCGGTCATCGCCATTTGCCTTTTCCTGCAAATCAGCCTTTGCTTTCCCATCACCCAGTAGAACGAATTCCATTGGTTGGTCGATCATCATGCATGCATCAACGATTTCATCCAAATTTTGAAAGCGACCAACATTGCCACCAAAGATCAGGCGAAAGCGACCCTCTGTCTTTCGCATCTCATCCGCGATCGAAACTTCGCTTTCATCGAATTGTGGAAGATTGAAATTTGGAATGACAGACGTTTTGTTGCTCGCACTTGGCTCACGCAACTGTATTGTTTCTGCCATGTCATCTGACAACACAACGATTTTATCTGCACGCCGCATCGTTCGACGGTCAATGAACTTTAACAGACGCATCGCGAATGAATTCTTGACGTGTCCCGTTTCGCAAACCACCTCAGGATAAATATCCTGAACATGATAAACAAACTTTGCTCTGACCAAACGCGACACCATACTGGCCGTTGCAGCGCCAAGCACGGGCGGCTGGGTGCTGCACATCACGAGATCTGGCCGGCGCCACAGTAAAAACAGCGCGAGCCTGAAACAGAAAAGCAGATCGTTAGCAAACCTCAGTACCGATCGAAATCGAGCTTCCGAAATCAACCAACAGCGGGTCACGTTGAGGTTGGTTGAAAGTTTCTGATGACGCGGCGTTTTGCTGCTTGACTGGCTGTAGGTCGGTTTGCCAGTAAAAACTTCAACTTGAAAATTTTGATCAGCAACGTGTTCCGCAATACTGCGAAGCAACAGGCCATACGGTGAAGTATCCGGCCAAAAATACCGGTGGACCAAAACGACACGTGCGGACTTGGAAGTCATTTTGGTTGCGTTTGAATGCCCAACCAGCGGTGTGCTAGTTTTGCGGTTCCAAGGATCAGTCGCACGACACGCTGAGAACAATTGCGAACCGAGTAGTCAACTGGAACCGGTGGAAACTCGGATTCGCTGGTAACCAACCGAACGCAATCGACGATCCTGTCCGGATCCGTCCCGGTCAAGACGATGCTGCCCGTGTCCAAAGCTTCCGGACGCTCGATTGCATTGCGAATCGTGACAGCTGGAAATTCCAACAAACTCGATTCTTCGCTGATCGTGCCACTGTCACTGATCACACAAAACGCTTCTTTCTGAAGCTTGTTATAGTCAAAGAATCCAAAGGGTTTCATGAAACGAATGGATGAATGGGTATCCGTGAAACCATGTTCGTCAAGTCGTTTGCGAGTACGCGGATGAGTCGAAACAATGACGGGAAAACCATGTTCTTCCGCAAGATTTGCCAGCCCTGTCAAAAGCCTTTCTAGCTCAACAGGATTGTCCACGTTTTCTTCGCGGTGCATGCTTACGAGCAAGTACTTCTGTGGCTCCAGCTCAAGTGTGCTGAGCGCGTCGCTCGAATCGATTTTGTCCGAATAGTGCTCCAGCACTTCTCGCATCGGAGATCCCGTCAAATAGATTCGACGATGCGGAATGCCCTCGGATAACAAATGCCGACGCGCATGTTCGGTGTAGACCAAATTGAAATCGCTGATGTGATCAATGATGCGCCGATTGGTCTCCTCGGGAACGTTCATGTCGAAACAGCGATTCCCAGCTTCCATGTGATACAAAGGAATCTTCAATCGGCGTGCCATGATTCCTGCCAGCGCGCTATTTGTATCGCCCAAGATCACGACAGCGTCAGGCTGTTCGGATCGCAGAACCTTTTCACTCTCGATCAACGTTCCACCCAGTACGTTTCCAAGCGAGGAAACATCAACGCCCAAAAAATGATCTGGCTTCTTGATATTCAAATCATCAAAGAACACTTGGTTCAATTCGTAGTCGTAGTTTTGACCCGTGTGAACCAGGATATGTTCAGTGTGCTTTTCCAACGCGCTCATGACACGCGCTAGCCGAATGATCTCTGGACGTGTGCCCAAAATCGTCATGACCTTTAGACGCTTGGTTTGCATCAGTACTTAGACTTCCACGTAATAGGTGTCTGGATTTTCGGGGTCGAACAACTCTGCTGACCAAAACAGTGTCAGCAAAGGTCCGTCTCCGACATTGGAAATGTTGTGTGTGTGCAACGTTGGAATATCAATCGCTTGCGGATTTTCGCCGTTGACCTCAAATGTATACACATCATCGGAGCCAATTTTCCGAAGCCGAATTTTTGCTTTGCCCTCGACAACCAAAAAACGCTCCACTTTATGCAAGTGAAAGTGGTTTCCTCGAGTGATGCCTGGTTTCGTCGTGGACAAAAACGTTTGCCCCTGGCCATCAGAACGAATGGCCTCGAACAGCCAGCCTCGATCGTCAGAGTGCACCGTCAGATCCTGAGGCCTTTTTTCATGCGGGATGTAGGAACGAAACGTATTGAACATCTGTAGTTCAAAGTCATCATCCAAATTTGGCACCGTGCCTTCGCGGTACCGATCAGCCATTCGGTTGACCAACTCCAGCAGCTGTGAAACCTTCAGCGGCCGGCCAGCAGGACGTAGCATACCCAGCTGCGAATCTTTGATCGCTTGCCAAAACACTTTCGCAACATCGCCAGCATGCAACAGATTCAGGTCGCCATCTCCTTTGATCGATGGAGTTTCACCAGTTGCGACCTGATGACAGAAGGTTGACACGACGGAATTGTAAAACGGTTTGCCATGCTCACCAAACACATGTGGCAGAACAAAATTTGTGAACTGCCCGCCAGTCTCATGGCTCCAAGCATCGAAAACCTCACCTGCCAACCGCTTGGATTCGCCGTAGCGTGTTGGGCCATCAATATGCGTCGACGAGCTGTACAAGACGTGCGGTTTGGAGCCCGTTTGCACGCACGCATCCACGATCCGCTGTGCCAAAGCAATATTCGTTTTGAAGATATCATCTTCTTCGCCACGGTTCATGCCGGCAAAATGAACGACGACGTCAGATTCGGAAACGGCTTTTTGAAGGTATTCATCATCAGCAAATTGCTGACGGTTGCATGGAACGATTTCAATATCATCCATCGTCGATGCAAAGACACGAAAATGCCATCCAATCAGTCCGTCACTACCGGTCACACAGATCTTTTTCATGGGATGACCTATTTTGAAAGTAAGCCGTCTTTAACAAGTTCGGCTTGAACTTCAGGCAAGCTCAGTAGCAGTGTCTTCATCTCGGCAACGTTCAGTTGCTCCGTCGAATCTGATGTGTAATCGCGTAGTTTTGCTTCGTCCTGCTCTCCCTCCGTAAAGAACTTGGCATAGTTCAGATCCCGTCCGTCCATTGGAATTCGCATGAAGTCACCCATGTCTTCACTGCGGCGGATCTCGGCTGCACTCGCGAGAGCTTCGTGTTTCTTTTCACCATGTCGTACGCCAATGGACTTGATCGCGACGTCAGACTCAAACAACTCCAGCAGTGCTTGTGCCAGCGTCGTCAATGAACAGGCTGCTGCTTTCTTAATGAAAACATCGCCGGCAAGTGCATTTTGAAACGCGAATTCAACTAGCGAAACCGAATCACGCAGCGGAAGCATGAACCTTGTCATTTCAGGGTCCGTAATCGTCAGCGGATTGCCATCGCGAATCTGCTGAATGAACAATGGAATCACGCTACCCCTCGAACACATGACGTTGCCGTAGCGGACGCTGCACACTCGTGTTTCGTGATCATCCAATCGCCGCGCAAAAGATTGAGCAACCTTTTCCATCAACGCCTTGGTCATTCCCATCGCATTGACAGGGTAAACCGCTTTATCTGTACCCAGGCAAACCACACACTCAGCTTTCGCTTTGATACCAGCTTCGATAACGTTGTGGCTGCCAATGATGTTCGTTTGAACGGCTTCCATCGGAAAGAACTCGCACGACGGAACTTGCTTGAGAGCAGCGGCGTGGAAAACCAAGTCAACACCTTCCATCGCGGCGTTCACACTGTCGCGGCTACGAATGTCGCCAATGTAGAAACTCAACCGAGGTTCCTTCATCTTGACGCGCAGTTCTTCCTGCTTGCACTCATCACGACTAAAGATACGAATCTCTTCGTAACCACGTTCCAGAAGGTGCATCACCATTGTTTTGCCGAATGACCCAGTGCCTCCCGTAATCAGAACGGTCTTGCCAGCAGGGTCGATATTGTTCGTTGAGATCATTTCGTTTCCAAACAAAACATGGTTAAAAATTGCAATCTTAATTGGCGGCCGCCTGACACTCACACTAAAACATCCGCAAGTCCATTTTTAGTGTCCTCAGAGGCCGCCAATCCCGCACAAATGGAACTCAATGCGGACTTTTGCTTGGGCGGCGCCCGCGGCCAGCAGTTGCACACAGTCAATCGAGTCAATGTCGATGTGGAAAACGTCTCAAATCTGGCGTTGATTCTTGCCTGCCACTGACAACTGATTACGCGAATCTACCCGGTAAATGCCGCGAGAAAGCTGGCAAGTATTGTCTCAAGAACCTTCTGCAGCGATACGCATCGGCGTCAGTCAATTTCTCCATAGCCCAACCGCTGTAGCGTCGCGCCCATCTCGTCATTCAGCGACGTCTTTTCTTCATCAGTCCATTTGCCTCGCCACTTTTGACGCGTGTCGCTGCGTACGGTGGATCGATATCGTTCCATCACACTTGACGAATCATCGAGGTCCAAAAATTCACACAACTGCTGCACCGCATTGGCGTCGGTGACGAGTGACTCGTACTTGATTGAATGGACTTGCTTGCTATCGATCGATGAGAAATCTCTCTCAGCGGCCTGAATACACTTGACCCACTGTCGCGCGCAAACAACTAGGCGACTGTGCTGTTCAAGGTCGTCGTAAACACCTTTGTAACGAACACCCCATACGCGCGACTTCTTATCGGCAGTGAACGAATTTTTCAAGAACCAGTAGGTGTAAGCTAAATTCGTGATCGGATAGTAACGCAACTTTCGCAGCTTGTAGCTCAGCGCTGTTGGCTGATCCCATAACCGAAAGACAGATTCAGCAACACTGCGTCCATCACGAATCAAATGAACATACTTAGCCTGCGGAAAAATCTTGAACAGAAATGGTAATCGTAGTGTGTTGGAAACTGTCTTCTCCAGCATCAGATCACCGCTCTGAGCATTCGCCATCTTTGGCATGCGTTGCCTTAAGTCATTGACGATCTGCGACGTTGCCATTTCGCTGGTAAGTTCGTCATGCGGATAAAAATCGTTCCCACGACGCCAAACAAAATTGATGTCGAAAGGGATCGTTTTTACTTTCGAGTGTACGCCCAACGTGTCACGAAGAAACTTGGTGCCCGAACGCGCGGCACCAATCAAAAACACTGGCTGACAATCAATCGGTCGCATCGTCACTAAATCGACTCCGCCGATCGATGGACCGTATGTTTTTGAACCAGGTTCTTTAACACCGTAACAACGCGATTCATTTCCTGCTCAGTCATCCCAGAAAAGATCGGCAGACTGATCAGCTCAGGCCACGCAGTTGACGCATTGGGGCATTCGTTTGCCCAGCCCATTTGCTCGTACAAAGGATGCAAGTGCAGTGGTCGCCAGTGAACCGAGAACCCAATTCCAGCATCCGCCAACTGCTGGCAAAAATCATTTCGATCAATCGACAACGAATCCAGTTTCAACCGGATCGGGTACAGATGCCACGAATGCAATCGCGTTGCGTCGCGCGGTGGCAACCGGAACTCTTCGACTTCGGCCAATTCTTCAAAATAGAACTCTGATATCGCCTGGCGATCGAGTCGCAATTGTTCCGCACGCGCGAGTTGATGGACGCCAATCGCAGCAGCCACATCCGTCATATTGTATTTGTAACCTGCTTCAACGATCTGGTAGTCCCACTTAGCCGATGTCTCGAACCGTCGCCAAGCATCGCTAGAAAGCCCATGTAAAGAAGCGCGGCGTATTTTGTCTGCCAACTCTTCGTTGTCGGTAACGGCCATGCCGCCTTCGCCCGTTGTGATGGTCTTGTTGGCGTAAAATGAAAAACATGTCACGTCAGCCGTATTCTCACCACAGCGTTTCATGGCACCGCTTGAGGATTCAAAGGCCGCGGGGAAAGCGTGTGCAGCGTCTTCAACCATCCACAATGAATTGTCTTTTGCAAAGGATTTTGCGACGTCCATATCGACCATCAATCCACCATAGTGAACCGGCATGACGCCAACAATTCGCGACACTTCAACCGGCAAGTCACCCAGCGCCGCGCGATTCAGTTTTTCTTGCGCATCATCCCAGTCGATGCCTAGGGTTACGGGATCGCAATCAACCAAGACCGGAACGCCGCCAGCGTAGGCAACCACTTCAGCGGTCGCGGCAAATGTGTGCGACGGTACCAAAACGCCTTCGCCGACCTGCAACCCCAGTGCCCTTGATCCCAAATGAAGTCCCGCCGTGCATGAGTTCACCGCGACCGCAAACTTTCCGCCCACGGCTTGGGCAAACTCCGATTCGAAACGGCGCGTCAATGGTCCCGTGGTTAACCAACCACTTCTCAAACAACCTGAAACTTCCTCGATAGCCGCCTGGGAAATATTGGGTCGAAAGTATGGGACTTTCAAATCGTTATTACTCATTGCGCCGGCTCGCTACTGCAATTTGTATCTTGAGATCGACCGAGTACACGGCCGATGGTTTTTAGGACCACGCCAAAATCACCGAACACGCTTGCCCGATCCGCGTACTCGAGGTTCAATCGAATTTTGTCAGGCATGACCTGTTCGAGATACATCTTCATCGGGTCATCCGACTCTGCCAAAATCTCTTCTTCATTGAAGTATTTCAGCGACGCGGGATCAGTGATTCCAGGCATCAATTCCAAAACGCGACGTTGTTGTTCGTCGTAGTGGGCAACGTACTCTTGCACTTCGGGGCGCGGCCCGACAAAACTCATTTCGCCAAAAAGAACATTTAACAACTGAGGCAGTTCATCCATTTTGGTTTTCCGCAGAAGACGTCCGATCGGAGTGATGCGCGAATCACCAGTCACCGTGACCTTTGGAGCGTTGGCACTCGTCGTACTACGCATAGAACGAAACTTCAACAATGTGAAGGGGCTTCCGTTTCTTCCGATTCGCTCCTGACGAAACAATACCGGCATCCCGTCGGTAATCAGAATGGCAATCGCGACGATCAGCATGATGGGGCAAACGACCAACAGCCCAACAATACTAAACACGATATCTAGTACTCGCTTCGCCATTTGCATGAAAGTCCTCGGTAATAAACAACACAAAATCCATCTGCCTATGCAGCTAGAAACAAACGAAGCTAGCTAGGATCACCGCTGCGTTTGTAGGTAACGCCCCGATCGTCAAATGCAAACTCCTCGTACCCATATTTGCTCATCAACTTCTTCAAGTCACCCAAGTGCAGATGTCTTGCTAAACAGATGTACTCGATGCCGGTCTGCAATGTCTTTTCCATGCCGTCCAAAATCTCTCGCTCCGCACCATTGGTAGTCATGCTCAGCAGATCTACTTTTTCAACTCCACTTTGCTGAAGCAGATTGTCGACACTGTTGCAGGGGATTTCAATTTTTTCAAACTCGGCGATACGCTCTGGCGGGTAATCAACGGTGCCCGCAGTAAAGTTGGTCGCGGGGTGTTTTGGATCAACGTAAAGGGACAAGACTGTCTCCTCGTTCCAAGCTCCGCTACAAACAAATGTCAGATCATCAAGAGAACGCGATTTCTTTATTTGATTGAATGCTTTTTCACTCGCTGATGCTGGCTCGATGATCACCGTTTTGCCGGCGGATCCATTGAACAAGCTAAAGTACATTCCTCTGGAACGACCAGCCCGCAGTGTATCCAGCGGCGCGCCAATTTGCACAACGGTGGATCCAGGCTTGATCAGCTTGTAAGGATATCGATCGCGGCGACGCCATTTTCCGATCGCGTACTTAATGGAAAACGGGACAAGTCCCGCCATGGCGTTGAATGACTTGACGGCTACGCGATGGATCTTTGTGCGATGAGACCATCGAAACCTCAAGGGCATGCTGTTTTGCAGTGGTACTTCTGTCATGATCGTTCCTATTTCAGATTGTTTTTTTTGCTTTGAGCCGAGTTCTTAGTCAGGCCGATTGTCTTGGGTGGTCATCAACGATTTTCGACTACAGAATTCGCCTTTGTAAATCTCGTCAGAGTTCAGCATCTGGTCGTGTTGACGGACGTCATCGGGATCCGCAAATCGTTCGGCTATCTTCTTTGCCGGTACACCGGCATGTATTTCGTATTTTGGAACGTCACGAGTAACGACCGATCCGGCCGCAATTATCGCGCCGTCGCCAACAGAGACACCAGCCATGATAGTTACTCCATATCCGATCCAAACATCGTCACCGATAATGGTTGGGCGCACGGTGCCCCGACCAGCGAAAATTGTCGGAACTCCAGGTTTTCCGTATTCGTGATCACCACCCACAATGGCTACTCGAGGAGCAAACATGACGTACTTGCCAATCTTGACGCGTGGACCGATTCGGCAGCCTCGATTTATCCAGCTGTAGGGTCCCATCTCAATGTCTCTGGATACCCAACTGCCTCGGAGTATGGACGCACTTGGGTCGATTCTTCGATAACCAAAAAGATTGCGAAGGAAAAATGTGCGACATTGTCTAACCAATGGCATTACGGTCTTTCTCAATAGGTTGATCAAGAAATAGATCCTCCGCCTTCTTTTGAAACATGGCCGTGTTTCTGTATCGCCAGATAATCCTCGCCATAGATTTTGGCAATGTTCTCCCAACTGTATTTCATGCTCATGGTTTTGATGGAAACATGATCAATCCCCTGCGTGGCCTTTTGCTGGTGATATTTCTTTAACGCAGAAACCAATTCATCATCAGTAGAAAACAGCTCTCCACGACCATCGGATACTCGGTCTTGGAGACCTTCGATGGACTCGTAAACAATCACCGGTAGGCCGCAACCGTTTGCTTCAAGCGTGGTAATCGATATGGATCCAGGAAAGACAGCCAAATCAGCCTTTGCATACAGGTCCGCAAGTTCGGTTGGGTTCAATAGTGGAAGAAACTCTGTGCGAACGTTGTGCGTTTCTGCCAGCGCAATCAAGCTCTGTGTGTAGTCGTCCTCGCTGTCAACACCTGCCACTTTAAGTTCAGCCGATTCACACAAGCCTGCAGATTCCATTGCTGCAAACAACCTTTCCAATTGTTTCGCGCGGTTCACTTTGCCCGCGAAAACGATTTGGAAAGTCTCAGTTCGGTTTCGAGAACTTTCGTCGGTTGTGAATACTTCGTTGTCGAAACCGAGTGGCACAATCCTCAGGTATTCGTCTGCAAAACCATACCGACGGCTCAGCAGATTGGCCGTCGCTTTGTTGGGAACGTAGATGCAATGAGTCTTCTTTTTGACCAACGAAAACAGGATTTTGAAAAACTTAAAGTACAGCCGCGAAAAAGTAGAATCGCGATCCAGATGAGGGTTTGAGTGATCGTTGATGACCACCGCAAACTTCTTTCTGCAAAACACGCACAGCCAAAACAGGCAGACGGCGTTGAAGAACGATGATATGCCGAACAAGTGAACAATGTCTGGCTGCGCACGTCTCGCAGCCAAAAACATTCGCACGAAACCAATCGGGATACACTTGCGGGCGATGTGAATTGAACGAATCCGAAGCAACTGTCCAAAGGAACATTCCCTTTCGCCAGCAGTCAACGAGTCAGCGTCCACGTAGCGTAGCCAAATTCGTTTTGTGCAATTCGCTGCCCAAAGTTCAACCTTGAAACCTCGTTTGGCCAATTCGTCACACAAGTAGTTGACGTGATATTTCAGTTCTTCGTTGTAGTAGGGCCAAACATGCAAAACGCTTAACGGCTTGGGTTCGCCATTGAAATCACTCATCGTCAGAACCCTCACCCTCATCTTCCGATTCTGTATCAGATTTGGCGACCAAAGGCGCAAAGATGACGCACAACAACAGCGTCCCAATCATCGGCATACCTGTTTCCATCAATCCGTTTCGGGTGATCGTGAAACCAAGAACCAGCATGCCAAATTGCACGATGCGTTGTTCTGTCTTCAGAGAATAGAGGATCCTTTCCAGTGTCTTCATCAGCATTAGCATCAGCGGCACGTAAATCACACCGAAAAAACCAAAGTTGGCATAGGGTTCTCCCATTGGTGTGCTGTTAACACTCACTCCTTCACCAATCAGTTCGTTACCAGCAATCTTTGTAAAGTTGTGTGGCTTATTGGGCCAAACAGATCGTGGAATCCAAAAGAGCAATGGTTTCGCCAATGTCTTGCCCCATAAGAATTCGCGGTTTTCAGGATACTGTCGTTTCACTGCCACATAGATATTGATACTGTTAGACTCGGTTACTCTACCAATGCTGTAACAGACGGAAATACGATCCTGATAGTACGCCGAAGAGTCATCCAAAGAAGTCACGAGAGCATCGACTGCACCACCGATCGAGAAACTTTGCCAATTATGCAGTGATGTGCGCAGTACCGTAAAAATAACCATGGAGTAAATCAACGGAACCGCAAGCACAGCGATCATCAATGGAATTTTGTACTGCTGCAACACAAGGTTGTGCAGTAATACAAGAATGAAAAGCTGTGCTAAGACAATTCTATTCCCAGTCGTGTAAAGCTCGACCAAGCTAAACAGGACTAGCAACAACAAGTGCTTGCGATTGCCGTTTTGCCACGAGTTGTACAAGACAATCAAAACAAGTGAGCGGAGAGTTGACCGTGCAAGTATGATCAAAAGCCCGACCAGGCCCTGATCACGCACGAACTGTTGTTTTGATTGAGCCCAATGGGAACCGCTTACTCCCAAACCTTCAAGCATGAATTCAACAACTACTAAGCCAGCATAAAGGCATAGCATTCTTAGAACTAAGGTACGTGACGGTTGACTGGGCGCTAGTTGCCTGTCTCGCAGCACAAGAATGAATGGGACGCACGCAATCAGCATCATGATCAAGACAAAAATCTCTGGTGCGTCATCGACCCAACCAATGCTGGGGATCCGCGTGCCTTCCTCGCCAGGAAACGCTTGCGTGAAGAACAACATCCACAGCGGTATGATCGTGAAGTATGCCAGACCAGTTGCGTAGCCCAGGATAAGCCCCATCTGCCGCCGAGCAATTTTCCAACCAATCGTGAACAACAGGGAACACGTTAAGATCGACAGAAGAAAGACGTTCAGTTCGCCAGTCATACAATCGCTCTCTGTTCATTGACGATGGGTTGTTCAGCGATTTCGTTGCGACGAATCCAAACAAGTGGGCCGATTGAAAAGACCAAAATACTCAGGGCAAGCCAACAGAATGTTAAACTGATCGCGCCATGCTTTGAAACTAGCCAAGTAGTGCCCATTGCTGTGCAGCTTCGAAATCCAAGCAACAAATAAATGCTAGTTGCGGTCTTGAGTTTGCCTACACTTAGCATATACGAATATAGGAAAAATTCGATTGACATCACCGATGCGAACAACGCGGCACCGCCAAACACCGTCATCCCATTCAAAGTCGTGATTTTTAACTCACCGCTCCAGTACGCTCCCGCAACGCAACCTGTAAGCGTCGCTAGGGTGCCTACAGCACCAAAGGTCAGGAACAAGCGGCGAACAAACCGTTGCAGCGAATCTTGGTCTCCGCACGCACGGGCGTTCGCAATCAACGGAATGCTTGGCAAGACAAACAAGCTAGCCAATCCAATCAGCTGCATTACCATCGGTAGTGCGATGGCAATGCTATTTCCAATGCTCTCAAGATTGGCGTGTGACATTGCGTATAGGCATGGTCCCTGCGCGCCAAAGTAGCCGCAGATTCCCGCAACGAAAGTGTATTTGATCGCATCGGAAGTCAATTGTTGGCCTTCCTCCTCTCTGCATTCTGATCGCTTATGTATCCAAGGATTGAAATAAAGAAATCGCTGCGCGTTCAAGATTCGAGTCGCGAACGGTACGAATTGAAGGGTGACAGCCAACGCAAAAATCGATGGGTAGTTTGATACGTACGTCAGCAGCAAGACCCAACTGATCAGGCTTGAAATTACCGCTCGCATATAGTGTCGGTGTGTTTGGTGAACACCGGTTTGCACCGCCTCGACAGTTTGCAGCAAACCGCCGCAAATGTTGATCAGGGAAAGCAGAACAAAGACAGTCAAATATTCCGATACAACGCTTGCCTCTAGGTATCCGAAATACCCTGACATCAGCAACAACAGAATTGTCGAAAGGGTTGCGCCACACAGGGCAATACGGAACCCCTTTTTAAAACAATGACTAATCTTTTGTTTTGAATCACTCTGGTGAAAAGCCGAAACTAGAGTGACAAACCGCGGCCCCAATCGCGCCGACAATAACGACGGCGTTAGGCTCCAAGCGGACAGAGTAACGTAGCAAGCGTACTCGCGCGGCCCGCAGTAATGAAGCGCAATTGGAATCGCTAGAACCTGAGTGCCAAATGCAATTACCTTTGCAGCTAACGACCAACTGACCGCCAGGAAATACCGGTGATTCCGAAAACCTGCGGCGTCTTCTTTTGTATCACTTTTCTTTGATGGTCCACGAAATGTCTTGTCAAGTTCCATACTTCTTATCGCGATAGAACTGTTTAATCGACTCGCATACATGGCGAATCTGACTGTGGCTTTTATATGGATCCATTGGCAGACAAAGTACGTTATCGCTGCATTGTTCCGCGACTGGAAAATCGCCCCTCACGTGTCCTAGATCAGAAAACACTGGCTGGAGATGCAAAGGCAAAGGATAGTAGGCTACAGTTGGAATCTCTTTCGTCTTTAAGAACGCCAGCAAATCATCTCTGCGTTTGACGAATATTGGATACTGGGCCCAGACACATGTATTGAAATCACTGACGGATAAAGTGCGAATCTGAGGCACGCTGGCCAAGCACTCTTTGTAATTGTCTGCAACATTCTGCCGCTGCAATAACTCATTATCGAAGAGCTTCAGTTTCTCCAGCACGATCGCGGCTTGAATTGTGTCCATACGGCCATTGATTCCTACCAAGCTGTGAAAGTTCTTGGACTCTTGCCCATGAAGCCTGATGTAGCGAAATCGTTCAGCGAGTTGATCGTCGTCGGTGAACAAGGCGCCCCCGTCTCCATATCCGCCCAACGGTTTGGATGGAAAGAATGAAGTGCTGCCAACGAGCGTAAGCCCACAGCTTTTCTTGCCATGATGAGTCGCTCCAAACGACTGTGCGGCGTCCTCAATGACTGATAACGAATGCTTTGCAGCGATTTCGGTGATCCTGCTCATGTTGGGCACTTGTCCATAAATACCGACAGGCATGATGGCCTTTGTGTGCTCCGTTATGGCAGCCTCCAGCAACGTTTCATCAAGATTCAGAGTCTTGGCGCAAATGTCGACGAATACTGGTTTCGCTCCCAGCAACGCAATCGTCTCAGCAGTCGAAATCCATGTGTAGGGAACCGAAATCACTTCATCGCCAGGGCCTATGCCCAACGCCATCATCGCGATCAATAATGAATCTGTGCCGGATGATACTGAAATGCAATTTCTTGCTCCAACATATTCAGCTAGCTGCTCTTCAAGTGCAAATACTTCGGGCCCCATGATGTAGCGGCCATGGTCCAGCACTTTGCCAATCGCAAGGTCTAGCTGCGATCGGATCTTCTGTTGCTGTGTTGAAAGATCGATAAAGTCCACTATGCGTCCCTCTGCTCCTTGAATTCAACATACTGGCGATCGCCTATGGCCAATTCACTTGGAAGTTGATCCTCTTCATCAAGATCAATACACTTCACGGAAGTTTTCGATACAAGCTGGTATCGGTAACCTGACTCTTGGCAGAAAGCGATTTCATTGGCAGTAAAATCAAGACGATGCCCATGGCGACTCATCCAACCAACTTGTTTGCCTGGTACGCCAAGTATGAGTGCGTAATCAGGTACGGACCGAGCAACCAAAGTACCCGCACCAATGAAGCAGTAACGTCCCAATTCGACTCCACAAACAATCGTGGCATTCGCACCAACCGTAGCGCCGCGTTTGATAGTGGTCGATTCGTAAACGCCCTTTCTGACAACTTGGCTCCTTGGGTTGCTGACGTTCGTAAGCACACAAGAAGGCCCTAGAAACACGTCGTCCTCAATCACGACTCCAGCATAGATTGCAACGTTATTTTGAACTTTAACGTTGTTGCCAACGACAACGTCATCGGCCACCATCGTGTTCTGCCCAAAGGAGCAGTTTTCTCCGATCTCCGCGCCGCTAAAAATGTGCGAGAAGTGCCACACTTTTGTTCCATCGCCTATTTTCGCTCCATCATCGACAAGGCTGGTACTATGAGCGAAGTAATTCATCTGATCGATTGGTTGGAGGCGACATTCGTGATTGCTGAGTCTTCATGAACGGATGGGCGATTGGTCCGACCGACTGAGTTTTGCTGTTTCGTATCTGATAAATCAGATCAATCGCTTTACGAGCTTGATCGATTCCGAATCCGCGCCCGGCAAGAATTTCTTCGTACACACGTGTATGAAGATCAGTAAAACCAGCGGACAAATCGACTTCTTCATCTCCGATCGTAATGGATCGGTGTGCGTAGTCGCCTTTTCCCCGTACTTCGGCAGGCAAGTCGTTTTCGCTGACAGATAAAAACCAACGTACTCGAGCTTTTTCAAGCTCCAGAGTACCCGACATTCTTTCCCGATCATTGGCGTGCAAAACACTGCGGGTTGGAGCACCGAAAACCCAGATCAGAAAATCAAAGAAGTGAACACCGATGTTCATTGCAAGACCACCGGAAGTATCCTCGCCTCCCTTCCACGAATGATGGTACCAACGACCTCGGCGTGTGATGTAGGTCAGAACAATATCGGGGCGTTCACCTTCGTACGAAGAGTACTTTTCCTTTAGTGCGACAACCGACGGATGAAGTCGCAACTGCAGAATCGTGTTGATTTTCTTTCCGTATTCCTGTTCGCAATCGCAAAGCTGATCCAAGTTCCATGGATTGATAACCAGAGGCTTCTCACATATCGCGTCCGCATCTGATCGCAATGCCAAACGAACATGTGCATCATGTAAATAGTTGGGCGAACAGATTGAAACATAATCAACGCTTTCATGGTCGATCGACCTGCGCCGCTTCTCAATGTGGCGATCAAATCTCTCTGTCTCAGTAAAAAAGCTGGCTTCAGGAAAGTAGCGGTCAAGAATGCCTACCGAGTCATGGGGATCGAGTGCGGCTACCAGATTATTTCCGGTGGCTTTGATTGCCATCATGTGTTTGGGAGCGATATATCCAGCTGCTCCAATCAGTGCAAAGTTCTTTGTCATGTTTGTTTCGTCTCTACGATCAATAGCAATCGTTTCAGGTTGGAACAAGTGATCAGACTGTTTGTCGAAGCGACCTGCTGAATTCCACTCGTTGATTTACTTGGCAATTAGGTGGAAGGGATCACTTTTCTACTCTTGTCCTCGTCTTTCGTTGTCGGTTGCTCACCGTGAAAAGAAGGTACAAGCTGTAGAATCAGCTCGCGAATATTGGGACTGTTCTCGAATGCGTTCGCGATCAGGGCATCGATTTCTGATGAGACGTTCTCCATCTCAAAATCGGTCGCATAAGCAGCGCGAACTTTTGGATGCACGGTTTCCAATGTTGCTTCTTCATCAAAGTAGAGCTCCTCGTACAGCTTTTCGCCTGGCCGAATTCCGCTAAATACGATTTCGATGCTCTCTCGAGGAAGTCCGCTCAATGTGATCAGATCTTCCGCGAGTTGTACAATTTTTACCGGTTCGCCCATGTCCAGAACGAATATTTCCCCACCCTTGCACTGGGTCGCTGCTTGAATGACCAATTGAGATGCTTCGGGGATCGACATGAAGTAGCGAGTCATTCGTTCGTCCGTCACTGTGATAGGACCACCACGACGAATCTGTTCCTGGAAGATTGGAATGACGCTTCCAGCGCTTCCCAGGACATTGCCGAATCGCACTGTCGAAAAACGACACTCGCTGGCTTGTGCTTGTTCGAATACCACGCGTTCGGCTAGCTGTTTACTGCATCCCATGATGCTGGTGGGATTGACCGCCTTGTCGGTGCTAACCATCACAAAGTGCGAGACTCCGTTTTGGTCTGCCAATGATGCAAGCACCCGAGTTCCAAACACATTGTTTTTTATCGCCTCACATGGATGCATTTCCATCAGTGGCACATGCTTGTGGGCTGCAGCGTGAAAGACAATTTCTGGCTTGTACTGCGCAAACAGTTTCTCCATCCGAGGTTCGTCGGTGATGTCGGCGATCTCGACATGCAACGTGCTCTTGAATTCCTTTTCGCAGCGGACGAACTCTTGCCAAACGGCATGAATCCGATTTTCGCCCCGACCAAGCAGAATCAGATCGCTGGGATCGTATTCCAGTACTTGGCGACAAATCTCGCTACCAATGCTGCCGCCAGCTCCGGTCACAAGAACGCGTTTGCCTTGCAACAAAGTTTTGACTTCTGCCGCGTCCAGCTCAACGGGCTCGCGTCTCAAGAGGTCCTCAATATTCAGTGACCGCAAAGGGATCTCGGATGAACCGGCCATTGCGTCTTCGAAACGAGGCAGCACACGAACACTGAGCCCCTCAGTATTGCAATCTCTGTTCAGTCGACGTAGTTCAGCACCACCAAGAGAACCAGCAGGGACAAGAATTTCTTTGATGCCCTCTCGACTGGCGACTCTCATTACATCAGTAACACAACCCAGCACTGCGATGCCGCCGAGCTTGGCGGCCTTGCGATAGCCTTGCTGCTTAGCAAGAAACCCAACAACTCGAGTCTTCATCGCATCGTTTGAATTGATCTGCGAGGCCAGTCGACCGGTCAGGTGATCGGTTCCAATCAACAATGCTGGCGAACGGCCGCGGCCTCTTTTGTTGCCCATCATTTCGTCAGCAAATCGCCATGTTGATCGTAGTCCACCGATCACCACGATGGTTACCAACGCATCTAGCAAGATACTGAGCCGCGGGATCGCTGTATCAAACGCAAGGATGAAGTAATCAACGAACGCCACGAAGCACATCGAAAAAAGCGACACTCTTAAAAGGGCCTGCAAATCTCGGAACGTCACATAACGCCACCAACCGTGGAAGTGGCCGCCGAAGTAAAACACAAGCAACTTTGTGATCACAACCGGCCCAATCGTAGACCAGAAAATTCCAACGTTGCTTTCGCTTGGTCCAAAATTGAATCGTGCAAAAAATGCAAACGCGTAGATCAACGCGAATAACAGAAAATGCAACACGACTAGAATTAGCAATCGAATGTATGGCTCACGTATCCATTTGAATACTTGGCTCATTCGGCTATGACTAGGGCTGATGTTCATTCTGTGGTTTTCAATTTGTGGATACGCTTCTATTCCGGAATGCGGCGTATGTTGGTTTCCGTAAGAACGCGAATTCTGGACAAATCAACCAGTTTGCGCGGACTATTTTGTTACACCACGCTTACGCGGATTGGAGCGATGCACCCTTCTTTGAATAGTATCCTTTGTGACTTTCTCCCTCTCCATACCCATACACATCGGCGTTGTAGTAGCCAGCGTATCCATAGTTGCGGTCATTGCTTTTGTAGCCATTGACAACGATTCCGCCGACTTTAGCTTCTGCCTGTTCGAGAATTTCAACAGCTCTCAGAGCGGCCCTGCGGCCATTCTTGGTAATGCGCACAGCCATAAGCAAATTGTCCACCACCTCCGAAACAACAAGAGCGTCAGATACAGCCAACACGGGCGGGGTATCAACAATGATGAAATCGAATTGCTGCTTCCAAAGCTCAAGCAATTCGGACATCTTCTCTGACTGAAGAAGCTCGCAAGGATTAGGAGGCATGCATCCTGCAGTCACAGCAAACAGGCTTTCATGAATTGTGCTTTGAACGACATCGTTCGGCTCATGCTCGCCAATGAGTGCATGCGCAAGTCCAGTTTCCCCTTCTAATCGGAGCAATCGCTCGACACGCGGTTTGCGAAGGTCGGCATCAATCAAAAGTGTTTTCTTTCCGGTCTGTGCAAACGCCATTGCAACATTCACGCTTGTGGTACTTTTACCATCGCCTGGCAAAGGAGAAGTGACCTGAATGACTTGTTGACCATGCTTTCGCGCATCCATCAACAATCCGGTTCGCACAACACGGTACACTTCGGCTTCGGGACTTTTCGGTTCATGAAACACTCGCACAGAACTGTCGACGGGAAGAGTGGCCTCCTTCCGTTTTCGACTGAGTGCTTTAAATCGTGGAACATGGGCAATCACTGGTGCGCCAAGTGTTTCTTGTAGATCATCTGGATCAACGAATGTCGTATCCAGCATGTCGGCAAGCAGCGCCATTCCAAACCCAAAAATCCCACCTGAAAACAAACCCAACGCAATCACAATCAAAGGGCGTGGCCACGAAGGTTTTTCTTGCGTCTCGGCATCACCGATCACGTCCGTTGAAAACCCGGCATAGTCTCGAACAAAGTTCAACTCACCCAGAGTTTTTTGCATTGTCTCGTATGCGTTTTGCTTTCGAGCAAGGTCCAGTCGTAGCGATTCGACTTTCATTTCGTCGCTTTCGAGCTCTTTTGCGCGAGCCAATTCCTGGCTGCTTCGTTCCAACAACACTTCACGCTGTCGCTTTACGCCAGCCATGTCATTTTCCAAAAGCCCAACATACGTTGTCAGCATTTGGTCTGGGGTCATTCGCTCTGCAACCGAACCGGCTCTCAGTTTTGCCGCGTTTTGGTCGATGAACGTTCGCATTGTCGTGATTTGTTCGCGAACTGACTCAATGGATGGGTGACCATCTCCAAAGTCTTCGACAAGCTTCTTTTCCTTCATGATCAAACGCAGATACTCGTCATACTCAACGCGAGCGTTCTGTTGCCGAATTGGTTGTTGCGCTTGGAATGCTTCGCTGGTTGTGTCGCCCCGAGTCACATCAAACAGAATCTTGATCCGCGCCACTTCTTTTTCGCTTAGCAAGGCAAGTCGATCAAAATCAGTTACCGAATTTGGATCGCTTTTTTGTATGAACTGAGTGATGACAGCTAAACGTGAAGACGTCTCCGCCTCCTGTTGAGTAAGCCCTAGCAATTCGCTCTCGATGGATTCCAAACGAATTTTGTGGATGTTCTTAGTTCGTTCCCCGTCCCACATCAAACTGCTGTCTTTCAGCATGCCTGCCAACTGTTTTTCAGCTTTCAGGACGTCACTACTTGTATCATTCGCTAAGCGACCCAAGAGTTCAATCGCTTGAGAACTAGTGCCCGCAAATTGCTCTTTCAAATAGGAGTCGTACTCGTCGAAAACGGCTCTTAAGATCGTTGCGCAATCTTCTGGAGAAGAGTCGTCATAGGTAGCGCGCAATGTATGGGCATCTCTGGCAACACCGTCACCACCTTTGGAAACCACAAGGTGGTCCGTTATGTGCTTAACAGCCGAACCGCCCTTTGCAACGGTGTCGTAAACACTGTCCAGTTGATCCAGGTTGTGTTTTTCGATCGCCGATTTCACAATCCGGCGGCTAGTCATCAATTGAATGTGCGTTGACAGAACGTCATCATCGGTGTGCACACCTTCCTGTGATGCGTCAGCACTCGCGCCCTTGACCATCTCACCGGATTTTTGCCCAACCAAGACATTCATTTTTGCTCGATAGACTTTTGGTGTCAGGGCGTAATACATTACCGCACCAATGGCTCCCAAAAGCACGCCGAAGCAAATAAGCCCTTTCCGGCGCCGAAGCACACCCAACAGATCCAGCAGATCCGAGTTATTTTGTGACGGTTTACTCATAATTCCATTCCTGTCGATCGACGTGTTAGCCCAGTTATTGTGCTGGTTGTGTGTTTGAAGTTTTACTAGGTGACGAACCGGGTGGTTCAAGATAATTTTTTCGATCAAGGCGAATCATCCTGCGATAAAAATCGCGAAATTGATCCTGATTTGGCGCAAGCATAGTTGCGATTCGAGCTTTATTTGCAGCCTCTTTTGGTTTGCCCTCGCGATGCAGGGACAAAGCAGTTAGATGACGAAGCTCCGCATTTGTTGGGTCGAAACTGGCTGCCTTTGAATAATGCGCGGTTGCTTCACTGAAACTTCCCTTTGCGGTAGAAATGAAGCCAAGCGACCGGTGCAGCATCGCTTTGTCGGTCAAGCTATCGGATGCAATCTGGGTTGCACGAGCCAACAGTTTTTCTTGCAAGGATTTCAGTTCCTCGTTTTCTTTCAGTTGGCTGGCAAGCCGATAGGGCACAATCCAATTCTCTGGCATTAGGTCATTGACAATCTCATCTTCACCCATGCACGTACTGCAGATCGCAAACACCATATTTAAGTTTTCCCAGTCGATCTCCAAAGACCGTCTCCACTGCGCAACCATGGTTTCCTTGTCACCTGCTGCCCAAGCTAGCAACCCATTGCCAATACTCAGCTTTGGATTGACAACGGAAAGCCGCGTAGATTTCTTGAGGCTCTTGCGCCAAGGGCGCCCCGATGCGGCTCCCAGTTGAGCCATCCGAAGGTGCAACCGTGGCACGACCGGATTCAAATCGATCGCTTCGGTTATCGCTTGCCAAGCAGCACCAAGGTTTGGCTCGTCAGCCATCTCTTTGTGAATCTGTTGTCTTTGATCAGCGGTTAGAGCTGTCTCATCGAACAGCCTCACTATGATCGATTCAAGGGTGGTCGTGTTCCAAAGATCAATTGGATTGATGCTCGCACCGGCCGCTCTCTCCGTTTCACGTAGTTGGTCATACGTTGTTCGTTGAGCGCGATGCATATGAAGGCGAGAGAGACGCCGGACAAGTGGTTCGTGCTCTGGCCAGCGGTCGTGTTCTTTTTGTAACAATTCGATCCAGCGGTCTGTCGTGTCGACAGTTGGTGCAGGACTCTTGGCGTCAAAGTCTGTTGCCGCAAGAAGACTGTCTGCACGAACAACACGCCCTTGGTGCCACAGCGAACAGCACAACGCGATTAATACGCAGATGAACAGCAATCGGTAACCAAGGCCATTTGATTTGCTTGGTTCTTTGGTTGCTTTTGCCTTGATGCGATCGGGGTTGCGCAGTTCCACCGCCGCGCTCGCTGCTCCCAGCAATGCCATCATCGTTACCAAGTTGCCTGGCATCATCAGTCCAAAATCGGTGATGGCGTGGATCACTTGCAAAACAACTGATGCCAAGGCTGCAATCCCAATCGCCTGTTTGGTTCCGCTGCGTTTGCCACTACAAAGTTTCAAGCAGATACGGATCGAAAAGAACATCGCGAGCAGTAAGAGAATCACACCTGGGATTCCCGCTTCCATTACCACTTCGAGATATTGGTTGTGAGCGTGAGTGAACCATTGTCTTTCAGGTGCCGGATCAAAAGGCAAATACGCATACCCGTAAGTCCCCAGTCCAGAACCAAATGGTAAATAGAAACCAGCTGCTGGAATCGCTTCTGCCCAGTGATCAAAACGTGAATCTGCTAGTAGGTTTTGAACCTCAAGAGCATCCAAACGTTTTCCAACCTTGTCTCCAAACCCAAAGAACTGGACTGCAAAGAAACTTGCTGCGAATACCACAAATGCTGCAGCTATTAGCGGGTACTGCCTACCAGCTTCCTTGCGTCTCCAGCACACTGGCACAATCAGAATCCCAAACGCTACTGACATCCACCCCCCACGTGACATGGAAAGTACGACGCCTGTGAAAAGGAGACCGACCGCTATCCACAATGACAACAAGAGCGGATCGGAAATCAGTCGGTGAATCCAGGTGGTCGAATAGGCAAGACCGAGTTTGCGTTTTCGAGTTTCAGATCGCGAAAAACGCCATAGCAGTGCGATGGCGCAAGCTAGTGACATGCCAATAAAATCGGCCGCGTGATTGCGATTAAAAAACGTCCCGAACGGAATACTGCCGCCAGACAATTTGTAACCAAAGAAAACTTCGTCTGGCCTGGATGCCAATTGAATGATACCCCAAAGCACTTGGCCGACTCCGCAAATCGTGATGGCAGCCAGAAGCATCAGTCGCGAGCTTTCGTCGTTGAACAAACATGCAGACAAAACAAACGCCGCGATTCCAATCATCGCCATCGCAAGCCAATTTTGGGTTAGCCATACCGCCAATGTCTGAGACGAACTTTCTGATACTCCTCCACCAAATCGTTCTTGAATTACGCTGACGCCCGTTTCACGAAACACTTCCATGCCAGGCACAATCTGGAGCACCCCGTAGAGAATCGCGCAAAGCATGACCAATAGAATTGCCGTACTGCCGGACAAGCTCCGCTTCAAGTCGTTACCAGAAACCCAAACGACAATCATTCCAACGGTGAGCATTGCTAACACCATGAAACGCGCGATTGGATAGAAACCGCCGATCATCCAGACCGACAAGAACATCGCAAGCAACACGACTAGCCGTGCGCTATCACGAATCAATGGGACAGGTGCTTCTCTACCAGACATGTTTACAAATGGAGGGGAATGAACTTCTGCTTCCTCTCCCTGAAGCAACTGATTTTTCGACTACACGAATGTGCCTTCGATGATTTTAGTAGCCCAATGCATTCCCGCTAACGAAAAAAAACCGTCAAACCAAAGTTTGACGGCCTTCGTTATTTGAAATGCTGGTTAGAGCTTATGGGATTGAGGCAGTATCGCCGTCATCATCACCATCAATCGCAGCTAAGGCTACCAATCCAAGCAATGGCCAGAATCTGCGAATACCGCTGCCGCCGAGAAGTCCTCCGCCGCCGCCACCGCTGAATATTCCGCCGCCACCGCCGCTGCTGCAAGTTGAGCAAGTATTGCAGCTGCTGCAATATCCACCACCACCGCCGCTGTAGTAGCTACCGCCTGAGTAGATACCAACAAGTGTGTTTTCTACTGGAACGGTTGACTTACTGTTTGCTTCGATGCGTAAAGCGACTGCTGCATCGCGAATGTCCAGTAAATCGTCTTCGTTGATAGAACCTTCGTCCAACATCGTGTCGATGTCTTCCAATGTCGCATCCAAATCTTCTACGGAAGCTTCATCACCGAGATTCTCAGCGATCTGTTCCATTGTTGATTTGAGCGAATCTAGTTCTTTGTCGTGGTTTGCAGTTGAACTTGATTCACTAACAACAGCATAAACTTGTGCCATTGAAAGTACGACACAGGCAAGTGCCAGAGCAGGTACTAGGTGTGTAAGTTTCATTTCCAAACATTCTCTAGGTGTAAATCAGCGTGACCGGCAAGATTCTAGCGACATTTACAGCACTCGCAAGCATCTTATTTGTCCTATTTTGCCTAAGTTCTCGTTTTTGCGAGCTCACTCGGTGGATCATTCTTCCTAAGTCCTTTATCCACAATGACTTGCGAAATATCGAAAAAGTTGGCTAAGTTGCCAGACTTCGGAAAATTGTCTGTAAGCTTCCCAGATTACCTTTGATCGTGGTGAATTTCCGAGATTGAGAGTGGTGTTTTCGATTACTCCCTTTCGTTTACAGTAGCCTCTGCGGTTCCTGAACCGTCAACCTACGCGGCGGTCGTTTGTTTCATGGGCATCGACGACGAAAGAAACGCACTGCGGGCAGTAGTAGTCTGATTCACGCGCTACGAAACCGTACGTCAGATTGGCATGCTTTGCTGAGTTAACAGCAATCAGGCTTCGTCCATTTTTTCAATTAGCGTTCCCCACATTCGCTGGAACCGATGCTGGGTCAGCATCATCGTCACCATCAATGGCAGCCAAGGCAACTAAGCCCAATAGCGGCCAAAAACGTCGGATTTGACCCCCACCGCTAAGCAGACCACCACCACCGCCGCTGAACACACTGCCACCACCTGAGCTGCTGCAGGTGTTGCAAGATCCAGAGTATCCGCTGGAATAGCCAGAGTAGCCTCCGCCTCCAACGGAACTGTAAGTGCCAACCAATCGCGTGGATTGTTTTTCGGGGGCAGTTGCAGTTGCAGCGATTCGCATCGCGACAAGGCCATCGCGCAGCTCCAGAATCTCATCTTCATTGGACGGATTACCGTCTAGGATTTCGTCAACGTCTTCCAGGGCAACATCGATATCATCGGAAGCGTTTTCAGCTTCAAGGTCGATTTGCTCCATCGTTTTCATCAAAGCCTTGGCTTCTTTGGTTTGGGCGAATTGCTCGCCGGTTCCTGCAACGCCATAGACTTGGGCGACTGCAAAGGCGACGAAAAATAGACCAGCTATCGCAGGGAGGATACTTTTGATTTTCATTGGGGGTTTCTCTTGTTGTGCCGTGCTTTGCCATCGATGAATACCGACGGTACCCGAACACGCTAGTTATCCAAGAACGGCACGCAACGGAAAAGTCGCTAAAACCAGAAAAATCATTAACTTAGCGCAAGGGTCTTTGCCTTCGTTTGATGTACATGTACTCAGGCCAAATCTCCTGATACGATCCTGGACTCTGGTCCCGTTACGTCTTCAGATAACAAAGCAACCCCTCGAGAACACTGATGAAAGCAGTCGCGGTCACACCTGGTACCCCTGACAGCGTCCACCTGCGGGAAATACCCAAGCCAAGTTTGGATCAGATTCCCGATGGTAAGGGTGTGTTGGTCAAAGTGTTGAAGGTTGGGGTGGATGCCACGGATCGAGAGATCAATGAGGCGTTGTACGGCAATGCGCCCGATGGCGATGACTTTCTGGTGATAGGCCACGAGTCTTTCGGGATCGTCGAGGCAGTTGGTCCAGCATGTACTCGAGTCAAACCCGGTGACTATGTGACGGCAACCGTTCGGCGGCCTGGTGGATCGATCTATGACTTGATTGGCACCAACGACATGACCAGCGAAGAAACCTACTACGAGCGAGGAATCAATCTTCGCCACGGTTTTATGACTGAGTACTTTGTTGATGAGGAAGAGTACATCGTTCGTTTGCCCGCTGGACTCAAGCACTTGCATGTTTTGCAGGAGCCCATGAGCTGCGCTGCTAAAGCCGTTCACCAAGCGTATGAAGCACAGCAGCGAATGAAAGTTTGGCGCCCTGAAATCGCCTATGTTTTGGGTTCTGGTCAAATCGGATTATTGACCACCCTGGTTTTGAAGCTGCGTGGATTGCAGGTCTATACGCTCGCCCGTGGTGAAGCCCCTAACCTGAAAGCTGAAATCGTTGAAGGCCTTGAAGCAACTTACGTCAGCACTCGCCAAAAATCGATCAGTGACTTGGTGCAGGAAACTGGCAAACCCGATCTGATTGTCGATGCGACTGGCAGCAGCCGGTTAGCCTTCGAGGCGATGGAACATGTGGGACACAACGGGGTCGTTGTTTGGACCAGCATCACTGGCGGCGACAACAAAACCGAAGTTCCATCCGATACCATCAACTTGAACTGGGTGTTGGGCAATAAGTTGTTGCTTGGCAGCGTGAACGCGAATCGCGGGCACTTTGAAATGGGACTTCGCGATCTTGCACTTGGAGACATGATGTTTCCAGGCGTGTTGGACAAAATCTTGACCAGTCCCGTGGATGGCTTGGACAACTACGCTGAGATGATGCGTTTGCTGGTGGAAGACAAATCTGCATTGAAGGTTTTTGTCAACGTCGCCGAGGTCTAACCCGGGGCGAATCACAATTGAAAGTTGTTGTTGGGAACACGCGTAGCGAAAGTCGCCAAGACTTTCGGCGATGCACTCATGATTCAGAAACCTTTGAGCCGCAGGGCGATAGCGATAGCCCCGGTTTCGAGCACAACCAGACCGTCAATAACCGGGGCTATCGCCCATCGGCTCACAAAAATATGCCACGCTAATAAATCAACAGGCCGTCCTCAGGGGCTGGCGCAATTTCTGTTCGCTTATCGTTCGCTGTTGCGAGCGCTCACCAGGGTGTTGTGCTGAATATCCAATGCCAACTTAACGAATTCTGCCGCCGCTCGAAGTGAAACGAATGAGAATACGGTGGTAAAGACATACAGCAAAATTACCATCAAAATCGTCGGAATTCCGACTTTAGCGTTGATCATTGCGTACACCTGCAAGCCAGTTGCGATCAGCGCAACCACAACTGTGAGGTACGCCATGATCGTATAGGCGAGTTGAACCGTTTTCAGCGCAGGATAGGACCTCTTTGATGGCAAGCTGGACTTTTGTTTCTTAATGGACTTGGGGCCAGATGGTCTGCCCGACGGCGCCACTGGGGCTTGCGTTTGAGGAGCAGCTATCGGGCTGGCAACGAATTCGGCTGAACACTGGGGGCATGCAATCGCCTGACCTGCATACTCCGTGGGTACCTCTAGTTCGACGCCACAATTTGTGCAGCGAGCCGAGAAAACACTCATGCTTAAGCCCTGATGTTGGTGCTAATTGCCGATTCCAGGGTCTCACACAAAAGCAGACCATGAAACCTGGATTGATAATTGAGCACTGAGTATCAATTAGCAATCAGCACAGGTCAACTTTATAGATGATCACAAGCAGGTGATTGCCAAGAATCTAGAGGACCGATTCAGCATAAAGTTGTTGGCTATTGACGGCGCACTCACTGACTTTCCATTCGAATCCGTTGGTCTTCTTGTTGCGACTGAGTTCCAGTTGAATCCAAATTTCAAATGGTTTCTCGCCCTCAGTATTTTTTAAATACAAATCCGTTCTGTAGACACCGTATTGTTGATGGAACAGTGGAGCTTTTATGAGTTCCCATTGGGCGTCGGGCCCCAATTGCCGCAATCGTTTATTTACCGTTTCCGCTCGAAAATCAGCGAGCACATTTACCGAGCCCTCGACCATTTCGCGACTATTCTCTTTCAGTTTTCGTTCTCGGTCTTCTTGTAGCCGGGCGTAGAATTCCTTGAGCGACATGCCTTTTAAGAACCGATCCACAGGGGCCTTCTGCAACTCAAGAGCGAGTTCAGCTTCATCAAGAGCAACAATCTTCATGTACTCGCGAGCGAAATATTCCGCTTGTCCTCCCATCGATTTTTGCTCCAGGTAGTGAACAAAGAATCCTAGGAACAAGAAGAACATCGACAAGACGCCGCCAAGCACCGATAGCTTATAACCAACCGGTTTCAAGCCTTTGAATTTGCGTCTTGAAAAGATGGCCAACAACAGTCCCAGCGCTGGAATTAACACCAAAATGGGCGTGATGACTCCCAGGAATCCAAGTACACCAAACAGCACAGAAAGGAATGCGGAGATCCGAAACTCCTGCTCCTGTGATTCTTCTTCGTAGCCTGTTTCGGCGGACATACCCGCCAATGAAAAACTGCTCTTCTCGGACATGGATGAACTTCTGGGAAAAATGCGACAGAATCATCAGCCGTGCTTGTGCAACTGCTGGATTCTCGTTCTGAGCTCGGCGATGGGTGGGATAGATCGCCGTTTTTGCTCAAAAGCCAATAAATACAATGGGTTTCAGCTTGTACGCGAAATCCGTGCTTTTGGTTTGGATGTTTTCACCGATTTACACTCGCGGACGCAGCAGAGCAAAATTTATCCGAACAAGCACGAACTAGGCAACTGCCCCGCAACTCTGCCCGTAGCCGAGTTTTTCGGTGATCCACCGGGCTGCCCGACCACTTGCGCCGCTTTGTGCGTAGCGTTCACTCAAGTCATCCAGGCTTTTTAGTACCTGCTGATAGTAAAACGGGTCACCCAAAAAAGAACTGACCGACTGGGTTAAGAATGCGATCGCAGGTTCCGGGTCTCCCACAGAAACCATCTCTGGAAAGACCTTCTGGTCACCCATCAGGTTGGGGAGTGTCATGCTGTCGACTCCAATCACGCACTTACCAAAGCCATACATGATGCGGCCAACTCGATAGATCACCGCCGCTGGTGTTCGTCTTGCCATCAGTTCCAGGCTAACCGAACCGCTGACCATCATGGCACAATCGGCTGCCTGGATGATCTCGCTGGTCACGCCCAATCCAAAATCGATTGATAACCGTTTGTCCTGATCTTGCAGTTGCTTTCGGCACCACTCCAAATGATGTTCGCGGTACGCGGCGACCAGGAAAATTGCGTCGCTATGTTGTTTCGATAGTCGACGAATCGACTCCAGCATCAGTGGCCAATTTCGTTTGACTTCATGCGTTCGTGAGCCTGGTAAAACCGCGACCAGACGACGACCCGCTGATTTTGATTTCTGGTAGGTGGCAAGCCGATCTGCATCAAGCACTTGGTCTTGTACCGCGTCAAAAAATGGATGTCCCACAAACGTCGTTGGAACATTGTGCTTTTGAAAATATCGCTCTTCGATGGGCAAGACAGACAGTACATGATCAACGTTGCGTCGAAGCTTGCGGACTCGCCAACCACCCCAAGCCCAGAGTTGCGGCGGACAATAGTAGACCACAGGGATGTTGTACTTTTTCGCTCGGCGTGCGATGTGCCAATTGAAACCAGGAAAGTCAACAAGAACGACGAGGTCGACCTGTTGAGTCTTAAAGACTTCTTCCGCTTCATCAACGAACGAAAAGAACTGCCGGAGCTTTGGCAACACTTCGACGATTCCGACAACGGCATGTTCTGTTAGGTCGCGATCGATCTCGCATCCAGCAGCTTCCATCATCTGTCCACCAAACCCGCGCATGTTGACGTCGCAACCGGTTTGTTGAATGTGTTCGATTAGCCGGGCGGCGTGTTGATCGCCACTGGGTTCACCAACGGAAAAGAATACGGTGCTTTTCATAGACAGCTGATAACAAACGATGGCGTTTGCAGTCAATCGCAGACGTATTTGCTAGCCATCGACCATCGATCCGCGGTGTTGGAACTTGGCCAGACGTCTTGCGAAACCAAAAGAAAAACGACCTGATGAGAATGATCTCACCAGGTCGTTTTGAATCACGTCTTTTAGCAAATGCTATTCGCGGTTAGCGAACGTATGTTGCACTTGCTTGAATGACGTGACGTTGTCGAAATACTCGTGCACTTGGATCCACAACCGGAGCTGGTGGAGTTGCAGGTGCAGATGGAGCTGAAACAGCAGGAGCTGGAGCAGTTTGCATTGGTACAGACTGAGCAGGAACGCTGTAAGTCGGAGCTGGAACGCTGTAAGTCGGAGCTGGAGCACTGTAAGTCGGAGCTGGTGTTGGAGCAGCGTAGCTGTATCCAGCACATCCGCCAGCACAACCAGATTGCTCGCATCCACAAGCAGGAGCTGAACCGCAACCGTTGCCACAAGCAGATTCGCATCCGCAAGCAGGACCAGCGTTGCAACCACCACATCCGCCGCTTGCACAGCCGCTATCGCAGCAGCCAGCAGCATCACAAGATGATTTTTTCTTGCAAAGGTTTCCGAACAGCTTGTTCAACAAGCCACCCTTCTTTTTACCACCCATGCAAGAAGCTGGAGCTTCGCAGCCACAAGCTGGAGCTGAACTGCATCCGCAAGGACTAGCAGCACATCCACCGTCAGCACATCCGCCACAAGGAGATTCGCATCCACAAGCAGGAC
>CAYNNP010000015.1:41099-53766 GCA_964398215.1 uncultured Pirellulaceae bacterium
CATCCACCGTCAGCACATCCGCCACAAGGAGATTCGCATCCACAAGCAGGACCGCTCATGATGCCGCATCCGCCAGTCGCACATCCACCGTCAGCACATCCGCCACAAGGAGATTCGCATCCACAAGCAGGACCGCCCATCAGGCCGCATCCGCCAGTAGCACATCCACTGTCAGCACATCCGCCACAAGGAGATTCGCATCCGCAAGCAGGACCAGCGTTGCAACCACATGGATCAGCAGCACAACCGCTATCGCAAGAGCTTGGCTTTTTGCAGCTGAACAATTTGCTCAACATGCCACCTTTCTTTGCACCACCACAGCATCCGCTATCGCAAGATGGAGCAGCAGCACAACCACAAGGACCACCAGAAGTTTCGCAACCACAGGCAGGGCTGCCCATTAGGCCACATCCGCCGCTGTTGCATCCGCTGTCGCAAGATGGAGCAGCACAACCACAAGGTCCACCGGTAGCTTCGCATCCACATGCGGGACCGCCACCCATAAGACCACATCCGCCACTAGCGCATCCGCCACTGGCACATCCACCGCTGGCACATCCGCCACCGGCCATTTCACATCCACATGCGGGTGCGGTATCGCAGCAACTGCTTTTCTTACCACAACCCATCATACGGGACAAAAGATCTGCTTCGGCTGATTGGCTGGCACAAAAACCAGCGAACAAAGCCATTGTAAAGATTAACCGCTTCATTAGAGCCACGTCTCCCTTACTCATTACGCGGACTATTTTTCTGTCTTGGAAGAATCCGAGTCTTGAACATTCTTTCAAGGATGCAATCGCTGGACGAAGTTGCCGGCGGTCAAACCCTTGGGCAAAAGTCAGGTCACTTAAATCGGTCAGGTGCGGGAACACCCTCCCGCTGACTTCGTTCAGACCTGGCCCGTGCCAGTTAATGTTCGACTTGGATTTTGTCTCCCAAGGACAGGCCTCTGACATCCAATGTCCAAGGCTTCTGGGGCAATTCGGAAAAAGCTTTCACAACGAGTGTCGGCCCTTAATTTCCGGATCACTACTGGCTATCGGTATGGTTGGTAGCGTGAATTACTGTTCCGGGCAATTTTAGGGCGGATGTAAAGCTGTTACGAATGTTACGCTAACACCGCTTTTTCCGAGCTTTCCGCATCAAACGAATGCGCGCATGGTATATTGGGATCAATCGGTATAAACTGCACGATCGGTATTTCAATTGGCCGAGATCGGCGTCATACAGCTCTACAGGAGGGGCTGAAAAAAGCCATGGGCAGACAATTCGATAGCATTGCGGAAACGCCTCAAATTGTTCACCTCCCGGATCTTCCAGGAGTACCATGTCCGTGCGGCGTCGCGCGACGTGCGTTTGAAAACAATGACGCCTTTCCAGGTACAGTACATCTAACAGAAATTGCGGAGTCGGCACGGCCGCATTACCACAGCCAACACACTGAGGTTTATGTAATCTTGGAATGTGAGCCAAACGCTCAGATTGAACTCGACGGCGTTTTGCATTCCGTGACTCCAATGACATCGATCTTGATCCCTAAAGGCACAAAGCACCGAGCGGTTGGGACAATGAAAGCCCTGATTGTGTCAACTCCCAACTTTGATCCCGATGACGAGCACTTTGATTGACCGTTCCAGGCCAGATGATTGTCACACTGTTACGTTCTTGCTTTAAAGAACAGCCTGATTCCAAAACAAACATGAACACACAAACTTTTAGACAGCGAGAGCACTCCATGCGAGCATTTCAACGTGGATTCTTGTTTTGCCTAGCACTTGCTTGCTTGGCTGGACAAGTGATGGCAGCCGATTGGCCTTACTGGCGCGGTCCCACTTTTGACGGCAAGGCACAAGCCACTGGGTTACCAGATGATTGGAATCCCAAAGGCGGCGAAGATAGTAACTTGCTTTGGAAACGTGACGACATAGGTGGGCCTTGTACCCCGATCGTGATGGATGGTCGTCTGTACACAATTCAGCGTGCCGAACCCAGCACGCCGCGCGAAGGCGAACGATTGGTTTGCTTGGACGCAAAGACAGGAAAGACTCTGTGGGAAAATCGCTACAACGTTTGGTTGTCCGATGTGCCTGCCGAACGAGTGGGTTGGAGCAGTCCGGTTGGCGATCCTGAAACAGGAAACGTCTATGTACTGGGTTCATGCGATATCTTTCAGTGCATTGATGGCAAATCAGGAAAGACGTTGTGGAAGATTCCACTGCACGAACAGTTTGGGATGCTCAGTACCTATGGCGGCCGAACGAACTTTCCGATCGTCTACGAAGACCTTGTGATCATCAGTGGGATCATCATTAACTGGGGCGACCGGGCAAAACCAAATCACCGTCTGTTGGCCTTGAACAAGAAAACTGGCAAAGTCGTTTGGTTTAGCGGAACAAAGGATTTACCATTCGATACGACGTATTCCGCTCCCAGCATTGTTACGATCAATGGTCAGCGGCAGTTGATTGTCGGAACAGGCGACGGCGCGATCTGGGGCTTCCAGCCACGTACTGGAAAGCAACTTTGGCGATACTCTTTGTCACGTCGGGGCATCTTTGCCACACCACTCGTGGTTGGCGATCGAGTCTTTTGCAGTCATAGCGAAGAAAACGTTGGCGATTTTAATAACGTCATGGGCGCTGTCGCTGGCCTGAAAATCACTGGCTCGGGTGCTGACACGAAAGTCAAAGAAATGTGGAAGCAACTCGAAGTGGTTGCCGGCTATAGCGAGCCAGTTTTGATCGACAATCGATTGTACTTGGTGGACGATCGCTGCAAGATGTGGGTGTTCGATACCGAGACGGGTGAACCCATCGTTGAAAAGAAATCGTTTGCCGGCAGCCGACAACGTTCAGCTCTGTTGCATGCCGACGGAAAAATCTACGTGTTAACCGAGAATGGTCGCTGGGCGATCGTCCAACCTACCGAAGACGGTTTTGACGTTTTGAACAAGGGTCGTGTTTCTGGAACCGGCTTTGGTGGTTCACCCATCTGCGCCGATGGTCGCTTGTACTTCCCTGGCACCACAGCACTGTACTGTGTTGGAAATGCAGATGCCAAACAAGAGTCAGTCGTGCTGGCAGATTCGTTCGGTGAAGAAACCGCCATCAAAGACAAAACGATTGCGCAAGTTCTGGTGATGCCAAACGAACGCGTCTTGAAACCTGGCGAAAAAATCGAGCTATCGACTCGCGTTTTCAATGCACTCGGTCAGCGACTTGATGATACAACCGACGTGACTTACAGCGTCGATGGTCCTGGCAAGATTGATGGCAATACGTTTACAGCTTCGGCCGATGCCGCTCACACTGCCGCCATCATCACGGCCAAAGCCGGAGAAGCTACCGGCGTCGCTCGTGTACGGATTGTTCCTCCACTGCCTTGGAAGTTCACATTTGATGGCATGAAAGATCCTCCGTTGTCATGGGTCGGTGCTCGGTATCGGCATGTGATCCGCGAGATCGACGGTTCAGCGGCGCTCACCAAAGTCACGACGATTCCCAAAGGGGCTCGAAGTCGCGCTTGGATGGGCCCCAGCGACTTGTCGGATTACACCATCAGTGCGGATGCTCGCGGAAAACGCATGAGCGACCAGTTGCCCGATATCGGGTTGACCTCCCATGGCTACGTTTTGGACTTGATGGGCGAGAGCCAAAAGCTTCAGATTCGTACTTGGTCAGCTCAATTGCGAATGGCTCAGACTGTGGAGTTTCCTTGGAAGGAAGATACATGGTATCGAATGAAGTTTCGCGTTGACGTAGAAAGTAGCGGCCCTGCGGCAGTTGCTCTCTTGCGAGGCAAGGTCTGGCCAAAGGATTCTCCTGAACCCAAAGAATGGACGATCACGGCACGTGACGAATCCCCCAACACGAACTCGAGTCCAGGACTGTATGGCAATGCCAAAGTCGCTGAACTTTACCTTGACAATATTGAAGTCACCGCAAACTCGGCTGAGTAACCGGTGACATGAATCTGTTTTAGCTCTCGCCGTTTTCGGCGAGAGCATCGAATCGAAATCTCAATCAACTTTACGCAATTAAAATCATGCGAAAACAACAAATGTCAGCCTGGGCTTGTCTTGTCCTGGCTACCACTGCCGGATTCTTTGCAACCACAGTGTTCAGTGGTTGTGGTTGTCGCCCACCAGCCGAGTACGAATTCGATATCGATATTGAAGGCGATGAGTCTGACGGCAAGACTGTTGCTGCGGCCAGCACCGTCAGCAGCAACGCAACCGCGAACAACACAACCATTAGCGTCAACAGCAATAGTAATGTTACGGATGGCTCGTCGAACCTGACAGCTGGCTCAGGCAATATCACGACAGGCTCAGGCAATGTAACAACTGCCTCAGGCAACGTAACAAGCTTGGCCGAAACACCGGGCTTGAAATTGTCCGAGACTCCGATGATCGAAAAAGCCGATCCACCGAAAGTCGTTCCGCCCAAGGTTGACCCACCGAAAGTCGATCCACCCAAAGCGGACTCACCCAAAATCGTCGAAGGTGGTGGAGACGATGCTCCTGATGCCCCTGCCGATAACCCCAAGCCAGCGATTGTGCCTCCAGCCGCAGAAGCAGCGGCTGCCGCAGCAACTGTCGCCTTGTCAGTAAAAGAGTTCGTCGAACCCGATGCGATTCTCAAGTCAGGTGGCGACTGGCCTCAGTGGGGCGGCACACGTCTGAAAAACAACGTCCCCAATGTCAAGAACTTGCCGATCGAATGGAACATCGGAAAGTTCAATCGCCGATCAGGTGAATGGGACAGCAGCAGGGCCAAGAACATTTTGTGGTGGGCACCGCTGGGCAGCCAGACGTATGGCAATCCAGTGATCGCTAACGGTCAGGTCTACGTTGGTACCAACAATGGTGCTGGCCACCTGAAGCGATACTCAAGCAAAGTCGATCTTGGATGTTTGTTGGCATTCAACGAAAAAGATGGCGAGTTCCTTTGGCAACATAGCAGTGAAAAACTGATCACCGGACGCGTTCACGATTGGCCGCTTCAGGGCATTTGTTGTGCTCCGCTTGTCGAAGGCGAGCGATTGTGGTTCGTGACCAGCCGTGGTGAAGTTCGCTGTGTTGACACACAGGGATTTCATGATGGCGAAGATGACGGCATGAGCGGTGAAATGGCTCGTGTCGGCGACATTCTCAAAACAGACGCAGCTCCCGAAATCCATGCAGAACTCAAGGCGGCACTTGACGAAGGCAACTTGACCGAGAAAGCAGAAGCCATGCTTAGCACCGCGGGCGCTGATGTCTCTGGCGACATCAAAGTGGAAACCGTCACTGCTGGTGCCCACTGGAAAGCAACCGGCAAGTTCGGTGGCATCCAGCGAACGTTGACTGTTAAATCTATCGGACCAAGAATCAGTTTCTTCAAAGAACTAGGTGTCGATGACAAACGCGATGCTGATGTGATCTGGGTCTACAACATGATGAAGGACCTTGGTACCAGTCAGCACAACATGTGTTCTTGCAGCGTTACCAGCTACGGCGACTACTTGTTCGTCAACACAAGTAACGGGTTGGATGAATCTCACATCAACTTCCCTGCACCGGATGCTCCTTCGTTTCTTTGCATCAACAAAAACAATGGCAAACTTCTGTGGACAGATGCTTCACCTGGTGAAAACGTTTTGCACGGTCAATGGTCCAGCCCAGCGGTCGCAGAATTCGGTGGCGTGCCTCAAGTTGTGTTTGCTGGTGGCGACGGCTGGGTTTACAGCTTCAAAGCTGACGGTGGCAAAGACGGACAAGCAGAACTGCTTTGGAAGTTCGATGGTAACCCCAAGACATCTAAATGGGTGTTGGGCGGCGAGGGAACTCGAAACAACATCATTGCAACTCCAGTGATCTATAACGATCTGGTTTACGTTGCGGTTGGCCAAGACCCCGAGCACGGCGAGGGTGAAGGTCACTTGTGGTGTATCGACCCGACCAAACGCGGCGATGTGTCACCGCAGTTGGCAATGGTCGTTGAAGACGGAAAACGCTCACCGATTCCTCACAAACGTATCCAAGCGGTCGTAGAAGAGAACGGCGAAGTTGCTGTCGACAATCCGAACTCCGCTGTTGTCTGGCACTACTCGATGCAAGATCAAAACGGTGACGAAGAGATCGACTTTGAAGAAGAAATGCACCGCAGTTGTGGAACCGTCGCAATCAAAGACGACGTGCTTTACATCGCGGACTTCTCAGGCTTGGTGCATTGCTTGGACGCCAAAGGCGCCGAAGACGGCACACCGATCGTTCACTTTACCTACGATATGTTGGCCCAAAGTTGGGGCAGCCCGCTGATCGCCGATGGGCATGTCTACATTGGTGATGAAGACGGCGATGTGGCAATTTTTGAGATCGGCAAAGACAACAAAGAACCGATCGAAGAAATCCAAATGGGCAGTAGTGTCTACAGCACACCTGTCGCAGCAAACGACACAATCTTTATTAGCACCAAAGACAAGTTGTTCGCGATTGGCAAAAAAGAATAGACTTTTTGCCCTGCAAAAACGATCGACGGGCCGGCTACCATGCCGGCCCGTTTTCGTTTTGCACAACCACGGGTTGCCTGATTGGTGCGTCAAGATACTCTTCTACAGGGACAGAGATTGTCCGCTGCCAATTTCGCCGCAGACCTATCGTCTCTCGCTACATATATCACACACAGTAACTTTCCTAACAGAACACATGAGCAATACCGTTATCGATTGTGGCAACTGCAATGCTGATCACACTGCATTCGAGAGCCTAGTGAAAGCGAACTTTGGCGCAACCGTCATTCGCACGCACAGCTTGAAAGACACCATGGACGCTTTGACAAACGAGAAAGTCGCATTGATTACCGTCAATCGATTGCTGGACCGCGATCACAGCGAAGGCATGGACGTCATCAAGCAGATTAAATCGAATCCCGAATACGCAGACATCCCAATCATGTTGGTTACCAATTTTCCCGATCACCAACAGCTTGCGATTGATGCTGGATGCGTACCAGGCTTCGGCAAAAAAACGCTCCGTGATCCCAGCACACTTGAACTCCTAACGAACTACTTAGGCAAGGAATAAATCCATGAACGGTTCGTTTCGCAAACTATTGAGCGCAAAAATTCATCGCGCGACTGTCACCGGTGCCAATGTGGATTACGAAGGCAGCGTGACGATTCCGCCTGAGCTTTTGGAAGCTGCTGGCATGCACGCTTACGAGAGTGTGCACATTTGGAACGTCACACGGGGTACCCGCTTGGAAACCTACGCGATAACGGGACTGCCCGGGTCGAGCGATATCTGTGCTAACGGTGCCGCTGCGCACTTGATCCGTCCCGGTGATCGTGTCATTATCGCAAGCTACGGATTCGTTCCCGAAGACCAGATCGCAAATCACACACCGCGGTTGGTTTTTGTCGACGAAGAAAACCACATCAAACACTTGGGCCCAGAAGTCCCGGGTCCGCAGCAACGCGAAGTCGCAGAAGGAAACTGAATTGCCAACCTCTGGCACCACCATTCTTGCCGTCGTCATTGGATTGGCGGCCGGTTTTCTACTGGGAGCCCAGCCAAGTGTTAATGGAACGCTTGGACAAAATCTTCGTAATCCGCTTCAGGCGTCGCTGATTTCTTTCACGGTCGGCACAGCGGCACTGTTAATCATGACAGTCGCCACGAACAACTTTCCACCGAATTTCACAACCAAGCCAAGTGAATTGCCGTGGTGGGTCTGGATCGGAGGATTGATCGGTGTCGTGATGGTCACAACCTCGCTCATGCTCGTCCCACGGGTCGGTTCGCTGATGTGGTTCGCTTGTGTGATGACTGGACAAACCGTAGCAGCCATCTGCCTGGATCATTTTGGGTTGCTCGGCAACCAAAAACAGTCCATTTCGCTGCTCCGCTTGACCGGGGCCGGGCTTTTGATCGCAGGTGTACTCACGATCGTCTACGCCAAGCATAGTGAACGAAAACTCCCGGATTCTATTGACAAGCCGCCAATTGCCAGCGACGAAACAAACTCCGGTTGAGACGTTTTAGGTGGGAATCTATGGTAATGTGGTCGTTGCGATAGCCAATTTACCCAGATCATGGTAAACCACTAGCTTTCCAGCATTGCTGCGTTCTTTAGAGCTCATGAAATACTGCCAGATCGACAAGATTACCTCCTTGGACCCGGGCCAAAAGCTCGTGGCGACGCGGAAGCTACGAGCTGACGAAGACTACTTGCGGGATCACTTTCCTCGCTTTCCAGTGATGCCTGGCGTGATGATGCTGGAGGCCCTGCACCAAGCTGCCATTTGGATGATCCGTACGGGTGACGACTTTCAGACGCCGTTGGTTCTCCTAAGACAAGCAAAGAGTGTTAAGTTCGGTGACTTTTTATCACCTGGCGAAACGCTTGAAATTACCGTTCAAACATTGAAACAGGTTGGCAATCAAACAACCGTTAAAGCGATGGCCCAGAAAGACGGACGTGTTACCGTGTCTGCTAGACTAGTGCTAGAAAAAACAAACAGCTGTGACCCGGAACGCTTGGGCACCAATGATGAAATTCGAACTCGCTGCCGGGCTCAATTTCAAAAATTATTCGGCGATGTCCCTGGAATCGCCTAAGAAAACCAATCAAAAGGGATCTGATCAAAGATTCCATTTCACGTTAATCTACTTTCCTACAAACACTACGAAACCAACGAAGGATTGACCTCGATGGCACTTACCGAAGACGAAATATTCGCAAAGGTTCAAGAATCGCTGATGGACGCACTGGGCGTCGATGATGACGAAGTTACTGCGGAAGCAACCTTGGTCGGAGACCTGGGCGCTGAGTCGATCGATTTTCTGGATATCGTTTTCAAGCTTGAAAAGGCTTTTGAAATCAGCATTCCACGCGAAGAACTTTCTCCGGAAGACATTTTGACCAACAATCAGTACGTTTCAGATGGAGCTGTGACCGCTGACGGCATCGCGGAACTGAAGCGACGAATGCCTTGGGCAAACCTGGATAATTTTGAAAAGAACCCGCGCGTCCAAGACTTTGGCAACCTGCTGACTTGTGGCGATTTGTGCCGATACGTCGGCACCAAAATCGGCGCGTAAGCTTCAAGCAATCCTAACGCTTGATATGAACACGCTTTACTCACTGCACCCTCCACGTGGAGGGCAGCAAGGGAGTTCGTGTAATCAGTTTGCTAGATTAAAAACGTTGGCACAGCGTCTTGTTCGATCAACAAGACGACAAAGCCTGGAGAAAATCAAGAATCAATGCGTTGGTTTTGGGTAGATCGATTCACAGAATTCGTCAGCGGTTCTCACGCTCGTGGACTGAAAAATGTCACGCTTGACGAAGATGCAGTTGATGAATACTGCGCGGGAGTGCCATCACTTCCGCCGACGCTGATCATCGAAGGCCTGGCGCAATTGGGCGGAATCTTGGTTGCCGAACACCTAGGTTTTGAAAAACGTGTTGTGCTTGCCAAAGTCCAAAAGGCCGCCTTTTATGACACTGCAAGACCAGCCGATCAATTGCAGTACTTTGCAAAAATCGACGGTATCCAGGACGACGGTGCGACCGTTGTTTGCACCAGTCACTGTGGCGAGGAACTGCAAGCCGAAATCGACTTGATGTTCGCGTTCTTAGATGACGACAAATTTTCCGACGGACCGTTGTTCAATCCTGGCGACTTGTCTGCCATGTTGCGAATGATGAACTTCTTTCACGTCGCCGTCGATGCCGAAGGCCAGCCACTGCCCGTCCGCAACGACCTCTAACAAAACTTTCGGCGGCCCACAGGATTGCGTGATCAGGATGAGAAGTCCACGCTTCCCGGAGTCTGATGGCTTCAGCTTTCTCATCAACCCCGAAACAATTGGCGAATGGCTGCGAAGCGGTGATCCAGCCTTTGCACTTGCTGCCAGCTGGTGTTTGACCGCACGAAACGAGATCACCGACGCGAACGTGGATGCAATTTTATACGCAACGCACAGCAAGGACGAAGATGTCGCAGAGGCAGCCGTTGGATTATTGGCAGGTGTCGAATCGAACGAGGCAGAAATTCACGCGCGAGTGAAACAACTGCTGCGTGATCGCCGAGTACCAGTTGCGTTGGCAGCCGCTCGAGTTGCCAACGTTTTACAAATTTCTGTGATGGATCAAATCGGAACGCTGGCTTGGTTGTTAGAAAACTCTGACTTGGATGTCGTGATCGATCTGATCAACGCCTGCGGAAAGAAAGCACATCATTTAGACCAACAGGTTTGCCACAAAATGGTACGCGCACTCAAAGACGTCGATGACCAGCGCGCTTCGCGTCTAGCAAGGTGCTTGCATCTTATCTCACACGATGCGCAAGGTTTGATCAAACAGACGATTAGCGACAACGATTTTCGCCACGAAGCGTTGGACCTACTCTCACGCGCTGGAGCGTTGCTTTAGTGCGACTCATGTACGTTGAGCTATTTAGTCTATGAAATATGTTCTAATTGGTTTGCTGCTAGCTTTCGTTGCCACCGTCTCTATTTTGGCTTTACGATCGCATCGTGAAAACCTCGCATTGAAATCCGAGATTTCCGAACTGGCCGAAACCGTTGATTCATACGAGTCCTTGGTTGAGAGTCGTGATCAAGCTCTAGCCCATTCGCGGTTCGGCGCTGCAGTGCTTTGTCGAATGGCTTTATCCAGCGCTTATGCCGACGTTTTCAGTTTTCTTGACAAGGCTCCAGTCGGATCGCTGAGTTGTAAGATGATTGACCTAACGGAAGCTCCAGAAACTAAACTCTGGACGGTTGTCGCATTCGACGCGGCAACCGTTTTTCTTTTGTGTTAACGGTACCTAAGGGATGCTTTCTCGCCGTCAGTCGCCCGCTGCTATCTATTGGGCGCTGGGAAAATTATCTTCGTAGCCGTTCGGGCGTCGATGACGACCGCTCTATTGGTGTTTGTTGATGCTTTGTGGGCAAAGGCGGTCGGCAGACGAGGCGGACAACTTTATAAACGCGCGCGGCCGTAGGCCTGTGTGCAAAAACTGTGAATCAGGAAACAATCATGAATCGATTCAAATTCCTTTTCTTGCTGGCTGCAATCGGTCTCGTGACATGCCACTGGGCGGATCGAAGCTGGGCACAAGATACTCCCGATGATGCCACCGTCCAGTCAACCGACGCGGCGGGCGGCGAGAGTAGCGATGATGCAACATCAAAGAAAGAAACAGAAAAGCCGGTATCAACGAACACCAAAGGCGCTGTACCTGATTCGGAGATCGATCCAGCACACAACGCCTGGATGTTGGTCTGCTGTGCATTGGTTCTGTTCATGACCGCGCCGGGTTTGGCCATGTTCTACGGCGGGCTTGTACGGCGAAAGAATGTTTTGAGCGTGATGATGCAGTGCGTGTTCTTGATGGGCATGATGACTGTCATTTGGGCCATCTATGGATATTCATTGGCATTCGGCGGAGATGGTGGATGGATTGGCAACGGCGATTATCTCTTTATGAATGGTGTAAAGCGCGAATGGGATGAAGTGGCTGGCCATCCAGTGACGCCGATGCAAGACGACATTCCAAGACTCACGCACATGTTGTTTCAAGGCATGTTCTTTGTCATCACGCCAGCACTGATTTGCGGTGCGTTCGCCGAGCGGATCAAGTTCAGTGCGATGGCATTGTTTTCGATTCTGTGGGGAACGATCATTTACTGTCCACTGTGTCACTGGGTATGGGATAGTGGTCCGCTTGCGTATGGAGTCGATGGAGCGATCATGGGAGGTGCCTTGGACTTTGCCGGTGGTACGGTCGTGCACATCAGTAGTGGCGTATCAGCGCTTGTCGCCGCGATCTTGATTGGTCCGCGAATGGGATACCTGAAGGAACCGTTGCAACCACACAATCTGACCTACACTGCGCTTGGAGCGGCCATGTTGTGGGTGGGATGGTTTGGGTTCAATGCTGGCAGCGAGTTGATGTCAGACGGAATCACTAGCAGCGCGTTCGCCGTCACACACTTTTCCGCAGCAGCTGGTGCGGTTGCCTGGGCACTGACCGAATGGGCGATGCTGGGCAAACCAACTGTTTTGGGTGCCAGTAGCGGCGCGGTTGCTGGGCTTGTTTGCATCACACCAGCGGCGGGATTCGTTCAGCCGATGCCCGCGTTGTTGATGGGATTGGTCGCTGGCGTGGTTTGCTACGTCGCATGCAGCAAGCTCAAACACGCTTTGAAGTACGACGATGCACTTGATGCGTTTGGTGTTCACGGTGTCGGTGGAATCCTGGGGGCGGTACTGACAGGAGTCTTCGCAACACGAGCGGTGTTGGATGTATCGGAGAATGGAACCAAGATTGGTTTGATCGAATCTGGTAGTGCAAGTCTTGTGATCGGGCAAATTGTTGCCGTCGCGGTCACATTGGTATTCGCGGGTGTTGGCAGCTTGATCTTGCTGAAGATCACCGACGCATTGATCGGGTTGCGGGTTCCTGCCGAGAACGAGCAACGCGGATTGGACCTAACCGATCACGGCGAAGAAGGCTATTTTCTAGCCTAGTGCTGCGGTAGTTGACCTTGGTTGAAAGGCAGCTGCGAAGCAGCGACAGCATATAGCCCCATGCATCAGTATGGGGTTCAAAGGTATTGCAGCACCTCTCGTTTTTAGCGTTGCGATACAGCGTGTGAATAAATCACTCT
>CAYNNP010000016.1:0-7881 GCA_964398215.1 uncultured Pirellulaceae bacterium
GGTCGGGCTACGTCGCTCGGAGATCGACGGCCACTTTGTGTGGCCCTAAAATTTGAATCTACTATCGGACGTTTAGCTCGCGCCTAAGTTCAATCGTTTGTGCTTTACCCGTTTGTTCGCTGCGGACGTTGTACGTGCGGCTCCATGTTTTAGTATCGGCGGTGTAGTCGGTTTGCCAAAAATCGTTTCCGTGTACGCTTTGGTCCAGTCGCTGGCCGTTCACGTACAGCGCGTTGCCGACCGGGCTCGTTAGACCACTGAACGTAATCGGCACGTAGCCCAACCCGCCCTTGAGTGTCAAAGTTGCTGCATCTTTGTCCGTCACGATGCGAACGTCTGGATAGCGGCGTTTCAGTTCTCCGCTTGTTACAGTCACTTCGCGATCATTGCCCGTCGCTTCTCGGTACACCATCTGCCAAGTATTTTCGCCTTGCTGAAGTGTGGAACGCAGTGACTGGCTGGGGCCGTAGTAGTCCTTTGCGAACTGCGGCACGACCAGATGTTCGATGGTCGCGGTGATAAAATCGCCCGGCTCAAGACCCTGCACATTGGGTCCTGGCAAGACGTCGAGTGTCGATGTTTTTCGCCCGTGTACGGTGACGCCCCGCTCAGCGATCCACGGCATCGATTTCTTGCCTCCGAGTTTGGCATCCCAATCTCGGATGACGATCCCTCGGTTGGCACTCGCGCCCTTTTTGGTATCTCCCGGAGTACCAACCGAATCGTGAATCGACGCCCACGCGAGCGGCCCGGCCCATTGGGTGGGCGAGGTTCGATAGGTTTCACCGCCCCACTGAGTACTCCATTGTTTGGTGAGTCCACCAGCATTGCCAATCGCCATCTTACGATCAGTCGTCGAACAGTAAGTATCCGCGCCGATCTGAAAAATCACGAACCGAGAAAACTTAGTCGCTTTGTTGACTTTCATTTGCAACTGGTAAGTCGCGCGCACCAGATCATCCGTTCTTGCCAATGAAACGGTCACGGAATGGTCGATTCCTTTTGCCAGTCGTCCAAAATTCGTTACCTCGGTCAAACACGGGCCTTGGCGGTGCCGCTTCACTTGCATCCCGCGATGCGCAACGCGATCACCATCAGCATCGAACATTCGAAAGAAGTCTCCACCGCCCACATTGTTGGTCCACCCCCACTGTGTTTTGCCGTTCATCGGCTGGACCATTAGCGGGCGAACATCTGTGATCGTGCAATCGGCTTGCGCCTGGTCAGGATCCAAGCAAAGACTCTCGCCCCAAGCGCCCAGCGCGGTTTGTTGCCAAAGCTGATTGCCACCCCAGCCGATCAGCGAAAGCTGTGAGTGCGACGCGGCCGCGACTCCGCCCCAATGTCCGTAGACAATTGAGAGTTCCAGTTGCACAGTCTCGCCGGGCGGCAATACGACTTGCGAAATTCCATGAAACCACTGTCCTTGGTACGGCCCCGCTTCGGTGTCGTAGTGCCAATTCTTACTCAGCTGAACCGGTATTCCAGTTGGGTTCCCATCGGCATCACGCAGGATCGCAGAAACACCAGTGATCGGAGTACCAATCTGCTGACGAAAACCACCAGCCGTTTTCTCAAACATCAATCTTGCGGTTTGTTTTTCACCCGTTGGATTAGCAAGCAAAATCTTGATGCGCTCCATCGAATCATTGCGAACGTCACCAACACGCAAGGCTTTTGCTTTTGCTTTTGGTTCGGGCACGATTGGAACGACGCCATCCAAGTTGATTCGGTGCCAACCAAGTAACCGATCATACTGAACTGGACGGTCTTTTCCGTCAGGGATTTCGCTGGCCTTCACAACCACACCACTAGTTCTGGGCGCTGGCGACATCGTGACGGGATCGAACGCCAAACCAACGTGCTGCCATGCCTCGGAATTTGCTTCGGTGTTAAAGTCGACTTCTTGCGACATCTTTCCAAATTGCAGCTTCATGTTCCCCGGCTTCCAACTGTTCCGCTGCTGCGAAGATGCTGCGGCCACATCGCTACGAAACGTCCACTTCAGCGCCGGTTTGTTTGCGTCAGTGAGTCCAGGCTGAAGAAAATGCTGACGAATCTGAGAATCAGTCAACGCTGACTGAAAGTATCGAACTTCATCGATCACACCTCGAAATCGATACCGGTCCTTCAAGTTGTCTTGTCGTCTACCGAAAGTCATTGAATTGGCTCCCGGCGTGCGTTTCCGCCCGACGTGTTTTTCCGAAGCAGGCTGTCCGTTGACGAAGAAGCGAAGCGTTTGACCGTCGTAGCTGATTGCCATGAAATTCCACGCGTTCAACTTCAATGCGCCGCGTTTTGCTTTAGCGACAAACTTATTCGCTTGGCCGCCGCCAATGTTCAACCTCGCCTCAGGGATTCCGTTGGCAATCACGATGCCAAAATTACCATTGGTTTCTTCGTTTCGATCTTTGCAGACCAACCAAGGCGGCGTCTCTTCCGATGCTTGGTAATTGCTAGGGACAAAGGCCCAAAGACACAGCGTGAACTGCGGTGACTCCAGCACCGGATTGTGCGCGACTTCAAAATCGTTGGTGCCGTCGATTCCGAAACCGCCGGCGATCTTTCCAAAGCAGTCTTGCCCGGCCACGATTGCCTGCCGCCCAGGACGAACAGCCAGAATCATGCTCAGTCGATCCGGCCATGCTGCTGTCTCCAGCCGAGCCTCGGCTTGCAATTGGTCGCCTTGTTTCGATGTGAACTGCAAATCCGTCACGTCTGAATGCTGAAAGAAACGCCCTGATTCAATCACTCGTGGGCCACCATGCCGAGTCGCTTCGCCGCCACCGGTGCAGAAATATGTTTTGCCGTCATGATCAATCGTTAGCTGCAATTTTGGGGCAGACGGTTGTGACCTACGGCTCGCGAACCCAGACACGCTTAGCCTGCGCGTATCCAGCACAAACTGGTAGTGTCCGGTCTGGATGCAGCGATGCCACGGGGCGCCCTCGACGCGACCAGGAAAACCATCGACCCACCACATGCTCGTGTGATCTAGCTGCGTGGGCATGATCGCGATCGGTTCCACACCATGAAGTAAAATCGGCATCAGCGAGAATGCAAAGAACGCAATCGCGGCGCCAAAAACCGGCCGATTGGAAAGAGAGAATCCAGGACAGTTGTGACTGCACTGGTCGGCTCGTGAGATATAGAAAGACATTCTGCTCTTTGTGATTGATGGTCAAGAGCGTCTTTTTATACCCGGATGTTGTCCAAGTCCACGATAGCCAAATGAGTCCCATGGATTGCCGACTTCGATTCTGATGCCGCTGCAGGGTGACCGAAGGGAATCGAACCCTCACCTCTTGCTTCACAGGCAAGTATGCACAAACCGAGTACACCACGGTCACCGTAATATCTAAGCCCACACGTGCGTTGGACCAAAAGCAGCTTGACCAGGACTCGAACCCGGAACTTCTGGTTAGAAGCCAGAGATGATATCCGTTTCACCATCAAGCCGTTTTATTGACGCAAAACTCGTTCACGCCGAACTCAAAGCGGAAGGCAAGGGAGTCGAACCCTCATGTCCTTTCGGACGCACGGTGTAGCAAACCGGCCCGGCAAGCCGTATCCGGCTACCTTCCGTTATCACAAAGTCAATAAAAGTAGCGCGGGTGGGAGTTGAACCCACAGACAATCACGAAGGTTTGAGGTTCGCCGCTTTTCCGTTTGCGTACCGCGCCGATTTTTTGTTTTCGGCCAAAAGTAGCTCGAGTGGGATTCGAACCCACAGCATCTCTGATTCTAAATCAAAGTGGTCTGCCAATTGCCTACCGAGCCATGTTGTTATTGATATGCTTCCTGTTGCCAAAGTACCCAGAGCAGGGATCGAACCCGCAGTCACTCGGGTTTAAACCGAGTCGCTCTTCCGGTTGGCGTATCTGGGCGGATGTTTCATCGACTGTGACTTGCAGACCGGTAGGTCGGCAATCAACCGTGTCGGTGCACAAAAAAAGCTCGATGCCAATGACATCGAGCTTTGAGTTCAAAGCAATCGCCTAGCGGCGAGATGTCACAGGAGCCTTTGATGTGCCAGAGCACTGCTGAGCGATAAACGCAAACTTTTTGCGATTTCGCTAGTGGCTCTGCAACTCAAGCAATGGTAGGTAGATAGTGACATCGACATTTTGAATACTTGTTCAAATGGTGATTCGTGTGTTCAAGAGCTTAGACGCGACCGTCAGCATCGGGTTCGCAATAAAAACACTTGGCTTCCAAGAACGTAAGATGCGCAATTCTGCGTTCTATTTCATCCAAAAACAATTTTTCAGCATACCGCTAACCCAATGTGACTGATGTACAATCCATTCATTGCTTCAGGGAGATAGTTGATGTACAAATTTCGCATCATTGCCGGATCGCTCGTTCTGGGTTTCGCGCTGCTGAATTCGCGATGCATTGCACAGGAGCGGGAACTGACATTCAAAGATGTCGTCGAGAAATTCGCCGCTGACGAAGGCGTGATCAATGGGCTGAGTATTGCACCGCACGCAGACGCAAGTTTTTCCGTCGCTCTATGCGATCAAAACAATCGCGTTTCGGTCTCGATCGGCAAGGGAGCACGTTGGCGAAAGATTGTTGTCGATAAAGTGTATCCATCGCGCGTCTCAGTAAAACTATTGGACCTGGACGGAGACCAGAAAGTCGAACTGTTGGTTGCCAGCACGTCGCTTGAAGTGTTCAAAATTGCTGGCGAGAAACTTAATTCTGCTTGGGCTAGCGACGAGACATTAAACATCGATGACATCCGCCCACGAATCGAACTTGCTGATTTGAACAATGACGGCAAAAACGAACTGGTCGTCTTGAACTACAAAACGAATACAAAAACCGATGATGAAGTAACCGATTCGCTGTATGTGTATTCGATCGAAACGATGAAAGAGTCGCTAAGGTTGAAAGTCATCGATTCGACAACTTTGCGGGACGAGGACGAACATTCGGCTACTGCGGGGCTCGCAATCGGCGATTTCGTCGACGATCCCAAAAACGAAATCGTCGTCGGCAACGATAACGGAAACCTATGGTTGCTGCGGTTAGAGGACAACAAATTGTCGGTCTTGGCGACAGCAAAACTGCCCAAAGGTGGTGCAATTGGTTCGGGTTTGTCGCGAGCGAATATGGATCAAGATTCGCAAGATGAATTGCTGGTCGGTTCCAATGCCGGCAATATCTTTGTCTGTGAATTCGATCGGAATTACCAGGCGAATTGGATCGGCAACCTTGAAGTTGGCCGATTGGCCTATGGCGTCACAGCCATCGACCTGAACGGTGACGGTGTCGATGAATTCATTTCGTCCTCCGGGCACGATGGCTATTCCGGAATGACGAAAGCCGACTGCGTGTTCCAGGTTTTCGAGTTCAAGGATGGATTGCTTGTTGAAAAGTGGAAGCAGCAAACAGTTGATTCTCCACGCCCTTTGATTCGGGACGTGGATGGCGATGGAATGCCAGAATTGATTCTTTTCTCGGACTATGGTCGCGGCACGCAAGTCGACGTGATCAAACTGTGATCGTTAGTCTTGGGTTCCAAATGTGAACCCCATAAGGACTAATGTTCCATCCAAGCAGCGACCGAACTGTTAAGTCTTGCAATTTGAAGAAGTGATTCGCCCTGCGGATCACAAAGATGGCTTGAATCCTGAAACCAAGTCGACGAAGATACAGTCCTTGTCCGATTCAATCTTCTCAAAATCATAAAAGCTCGTCAGACACAGACAAAACAGTACCGGCCTATTCACCAAGCCGCGCCCGCTGTTTCGTTTTGTAGTTTTCGGAAATGAACACGAGGTTCATTTCACCCCTCACTTCTACAATTCAAAAAGCATGAGCAAGTCACTCGTTATCGCTATCGGAATTCTGCTGTTCGGTTCGACGATAGCGGACGCACAGCAAAACGGCGCCGTAAGAGGCAATCCTAACGCGCCTCGCGGCATGAACCCCAACCAAAGACAACCGGGGCAAGCGAGGCAGCAACCTGTACGCGGTGGAGGCGGGGCAATGGACGTCCCACCGAATGAGCAAGCGATCGGGGATTCTGGTGTCGCATGGTACACAACCTGGGAAACCGGATTAGCGGAAGCCAAGCGATCGAATCGACCCATTTTTTTCATGTCTGCTGCGACCGTTTGCTCGGGTGTGTCAGGCGTCTTCTGACCGGGCTACACCAAAACGCAGAACAGTTTGTTCTCGAAAAAAGAATTCATTGACGCGTCCCGAAGTTTTGTTTGCATTCGCATTGAAACATACGAAAGCAAGCAGTCTGAAGCCATGGTTCGGAAACTACTTCGAGGAAGTTTTGAAAACACGTCGATGGCCATTTTCAATCCCGATGGCACGAATCAGCTAACAAGAGGCGCCCGAACTCCGGAACAGGTTTTCAGTGACCACCGTGGCCCCGGTGCGCAAGCCGACAGCGCCACCATCATTGGAAAAATGAACCGAATCGCGTTGCAGTTTCCCCCAATCACCAAAGGCAATCCGCTTCTTCAAGATTTCGACTCACTGCGACAAGCATTGAATGTCGCGTCCGCAGACCAACGACTACTGGTAGTTGTCAATGCACCACGACGCAGCCTTGCCAAACAGGAGGTCAAACTAAGAGCAGTTTTTGCTGATGACGAGATCATTGGCAGATTCCACATGCATATCCTGGATCCCGAGCAGGACGCAGGCTGGGAAAAAGTCATTAGCCGCGCTAGCTCAAAGCCAGGTATAACGATTGTCTACGCTGGTAAGTTCGGGCTCGACGGGCGAGCAGTCGCGCAACTAGGACTCTCTGGCAGGGCAAAAACGATCAAACAGACCCTGCTGAAAATCAATCAACAATTCTCACAAGCCGAAGAACGAAAAGACTATGCGAGCCACGTGCGGGAAGGCAGACGCAATGGAATCAATTTCGAGAACACCATTCCTTATGGTGAAGATCGCGATGGTGATGGCAAGCCAGATGAAAAACGCCGCCAACAGGGTCAAGGGCGTTAACAATAGAATTCGGAACCAAAGGTATTGAGATGATTTTTCGGTGTTTGCAAATTTGTTTTGCAGGACTGCTGTTTGGATTGGCGCTTTCTAATACGGCAGTTGCTCAGATAGATTTCAGCTTTCCTAAAGATGATGTACCGGTGGTGAGGATTGATGAGTACTACAGCGAAGCCAACAAAGACAAGCCGCCAATGTTGTTGGTCTATTCAGACGGACGAGTCATCCGATCGGTTTCTGGTAAGAGGCAGGACGACTATGGGTTCACGTTGAGCAAGAAAAAGTTCGAGAAATTCCTGAAGGAAGTTTTCGTCACAAATGACTTCGCTACGATTTCTGATGAAACAATTAAGAAAACACTTTCGCCTCGGCGGCCGGCCCGAACTTCTTTTAGGGTGACAACGAATACGGCGGATGGTTCGCATGTGGTTAGCTTTGGGGATTCTTGGCTTTACGATCGCCTGGGACTAGGCAGAAAAAGAGCCAAGTATCTGACGGCAGAGCATTTGCAGAGATTTCTGAAAGTAGAAGATGCCTGTCGGGAATTGGCAAGCTTGGCTTTGGTAGGCGGTGAGGCAGCCTTTCAAAATGCCGTAGAAAGGGCCAACATGGAGTTCAAGAAAGTCTACCCCGATGGTCCAACCATTACCGAGGCAGATTTGTTTAGCGTACGACTAGGCAAGGACGGGAAGGTCGCTGTTCGATTCAGGGTCAACAAGAAAATCGTTGGACCTCACCCAGTATCAGTATGGGTCAAAAAAGCCAAAGGCGAATCGAAGGCAAGCATTGAAGTCAAAGTTGATAAGCCACTGTTGCTGAATGATGCTAGGCCAGCTAAACCGCAGATACGTAAGTAGAGCGAATGGAAAAAGAGAATGGCAAACTTAAGGCAGTCGGCCA
>CAYNNP010000016.1:7981-53423 GCA_964398215.1 uncultured Pirellulaceae bacterium
AGATCAAGGACTACGCAAAATCACTCAAGTACTACGATCAAGTGATGGCTCTTCGGGACAACGTGGCCTTTATCTCTCGTCGGCACTGGGTGTTGTACGCCGTTTGCCTGCCTTTACTGACCAACGAGGTCGGTGGTCGCACTGACGATACATTTAGTCAAACCATGAAACTGCTCGAGCAGCAGTTGAAAGACACTTGCATCGCTGATGACAAACAAAGATTCCGACTCTGCTTCCTCCACGCCCTGGTTCACGAGCCCGCCCTGCGGAGTCTTCGAGATGAACTGCGTTCCCTGAATCTGACAACTGCTGAAGAAGCGACTCTGAATGAATTTTGGAAACGGTGCCGAGCCGAGCTGGCTGAGCAGACTACCCCGTCGCTAGAACGGCAATTTCAGCAATTCATGGAGTCATACATCGGACCAAATGTGCACCCCGATGTGCGGCCAGCACCACAAAAGTGAGTTGCCAACCTATGTTGTTGGCACATCGTAACCTAGGCCATTGAGTAAAGTTTCGATTGCAAGTGCTGTTCGGTCATAGGCGCGCCCATCGGATGGACCACATATCCACTGGGCTACATTTCGTCGTTGTTGCTGGTGCAACGAAGGGTCTCGCAGGTAGGCGGCTATCTGATCACAACCGGATTCAAGCTTTTCGACAACAGGTGTTGCGCCCGATTCGACGACCGGTTTGAAGTGTGTGTAGGTGCGAGCCAGCGTACCCGGCCATGGATTGAGTGGATCGGGTGACCATGCAAAATTAATCACTGGACGATCGTGAACAATGGCGTCCAAGGTCGCAGTACTAAAAATATTGGATACGACACTGCTGTGGTGAATCAGGTTGACCCACAATCGAATGTCTTTCGATGTTGGTTGCCAACGATAAAGATCGCCGCTCGGATTGGGATGGTTCACGGTCACGTTGGGCAGTTTGCTTAAAACGGCAATCGACTCTTCTGAGCATTTTGGATGCAGCCTTGCGACAATCTGTGGATTGAATTCAGCAAGACTGCCGCTGGTTGATTCGTTCGAAAGCCGCTGGACGACTTCGAATTCCTGCGGCGCTTGGCGTGGTGCGCACATCGCGTGCAGCAGGATCGGTCGATCACTCTGTAGTCCAAGGCTCTCGCAAAAATCAACGCGATCTTGTTTCCAAGACTCCGAGCGATGCCAATCAAACTGCAGTGGGCCTGTGACTGTGACCGGATTACCAACCGTTGCTGGATTGGTTTGCAGTAATTCCTCTTTCATGTGTTCGCTCCACACGAACGAGGCTGCAAAGGGTCCTGGAAAAGGCGCCTTGGACGATAGGTTGTCCCAGGACAAAACGGCTCCGCATACAGGGATCTTGCATCGTCGTGCTACCGATGCGACAGCCGCTTCATTGGCAAACAAAATGCTAGGAAGGTGCACGACATCGGGCTTGAGTTCTCCAAACAGTGAAGCCCACCGACGACCGTGATCGGATTTTTCAGTCGCGGTGTCTTCGATTTTTGCGACCCAGCGGCGAACCGCCAGAAATTTCAGCGGCGCTGTTGCAAGGCTACATGCAAGCCCAGTAATTCCGCTCGGGCGAGGACGTATCAGGTCGTTTTCTAGTTTTGCATCATAGGTCGAATTGTTCTTGCGGACACGCAGATCGTGGTCGAGATACATGTACCGATGGACCAGGCGATGCAATCCGCTGGATGAATAATTCTCAAGTTCGGTGGGCAAGCCAACGACGTTGACATGTGGCGCGAAATCCGAGATTTCATCCGGGATGATATCACGTTTTGCAACCAAAGTGACTTGGCAGTTTTCGCTGATTCGGTTCAGGTAACCGCTATAGAGCGAGTTGCGCACGCCCCAGCCTTGCAAGGCAACGACGACAACATGGGGGCGATTAGAATTTGGCAGCGACACGTTTGAAAATCGATTTTACTTGGCTGATGGCCCAGGCAATGTCGGAGCGAGATGGAACGATCAGCCGCAATGGTTGGCGATCAAACATCCGCGATGTCAAAACCGCGAGCGCGATTGCCATTGCTCCGTAGCAGAGGACGCTGCCGACCGCCGCACCCAATTCGAACCATCGAGGCACGAGTGCTCCGTATGCAATGGCGCCAACGACTGCGCCAATAGCAGCAGCTTTTGTTCCAAGAGCAGGTCGGCCAAGTCCGGTTGAAAGCTTGCTTAGGATTTTCATCGACGCAAATGCAGTGGTGCCCGGAATCAACAACGCCAACAATAGAATCGAGCCACGGAATTCTTCTTTGTAAACGAGCGGAATGAACCAAATTGCGTTCAAGGCAATGAATACGCCCAGCAGAAACACAACTGACACCGTAACGCGATGGATCCGAGCAACGAATCTAAGCGTCTGTTTCTTGTCCTCGCTGGCACAGACCTTGTTGTAGACGATCGGTGCGACCGAGTCTGGCAGAAACATCAGCCTTTCGTTCCAGCTAACCGCAAGCGAATACAGCCCCAGTGCTTCCGGCGTCCCGACAAGTGTTAGCAACAGGTGATCGAGACGCAGGCTAAGCTTGGTAAAGATGCCGCTCGGCCAAGCTTTGATTCCAAAAGACAGGCACTCTGACGCGAATTGACCATTCCAACGCAAGTAAAGTTTGGTCGTCTTGGAGACGCGCCAAATTACCGCCAGCAGTTGTATCACGGAGACGGACGCCAGGGCGATGACAGCCGTTAGAATCGTCAGGCGTTCTGCAAAGTACAAACCGATTACAGATAGCGATTGAGCAAGGTTGAATCCAAGCGCGATCGCATTGGATTCAGCGAACCGACTTTGGCTGTACAGCACAGCGACCAGAATCGTGTGAACGCCCATGACCGGAATCGTTGCAACAATCAGCCAGAACGCCGATGGGGGCGCTTGCGCCGCGGCTTGTCCCAACCAGTTCGCTTGCCAGAGACCGACAACCAAAAGACACGTGCACAATGCTGGTATCAATCCCATGACAATGCATGTCCACAGCACGTCGACAGCGCGGTAATCGCCCTTTCGTAGAAAGTAGTTGATGCCCGTTGGAATGCCCAACCGAAACAGCGGCTGAAATACGTTTCGGGCAATCAATAGCGCGGAATAGACTCCCATCCCGGCGACGCCCAACGTCCGCGCCAGCAATATCGAAGTCAGAATTGTCAGCGGAACACGAATCACACGTAAGGTCAAAAAACCAGCAACATCGGTAGCTGATTTCCCGTCCTCTGCGTTCTCATTCAGCACAAGCGGATTTGGCGAAGAGCCATCAACTGTCATGACTCGCGCTGTCTAATGTTTTTGTTGTTGGAATCAGCGAACGCTCTGTAGGGGTATTGAATCAGCTGATTCGCAAACATGTTCGTGCCACTTCGACTGGCACCTATCACTAAGATTCCGGATAGCATTGAATTGAAGTCCTCGGCAATGCGAGCTTATTTGGCGAGGGAATCTCTGGACCAAACATCAACGATCCGCTCGGCTGCTTTGCCGTCCCATAAATCAGGGCAGCTTCCCACGTTGTACTTTGATTTGTGAACATCGGCCAATCGCGAAGCCAGCAAATCCAGGTCGTTGCCGATCAGCGTGCTGCTACCGTCGGAAACGGTAACAGGTCGTTCGGTGTTGCGGCGCATCGTCAGGCAGGGAATGCCTAGCACCGTTGATTCTTCTTGGATTCCACCGGAGTCGGTCACGATGACTCTGCATGAACTGGTCAGGCAAAGGAATTCAAGATACCCAACGGGTGGCAAAATCCGAATACCATCGGCTTGTTGAAGAAGATCGCTCAATCCAAATCGCTCAATCGATTCAGCGGTTCGCGGATGAACTGGAAAAACGAAAGGTGTGTCTTTACTGGCTTCAACAAGCACTTCCAAGATCGGACGCAATGTTTCTTCGCGATCAACATTCGATGGCCGGTGCAACGTGATCACGCCGTATTCTTGTGCAGTTAAGTCGTATTGCTGAAGAGTCCCGGTTTCGCGTGCCGCTGGCAACAGTCGCTTGAGCGTATCGATCATCACATTCCCGACCAAGTGAATGCGATCCACCGCGACTCCTTCGCGCTGCAAATTCTGAACGCCACTCGGCTCGCTTACAAATAGCTGATCAGCGATCGAGTCAGTTACGATGCGGTTGATTTCTTCGGGCATACGGCGATCAAAGCTGCGCAAACCGGCTTCGATATGTGCTACTGGAACATGCAGTTTTGCTGCCGCGATCGAAGCGGCCATTGTTGAATTCACATCGCCAACAACGACCAGTCGGTCAAACGGGGCTGCGATCTTTTTGGCCTCTGTTAAAACCTGTTCAATGCCGATCATGATCTTGCTAGTTTGTTCGGCGTGCGTGCCGCCGCCAGCTCCCAGCGAGATATCGGGACGCTTTATCTCCAGTTGGTCAAAGAATATGTCGGACAGATTTTTGTCGTAGTGCTGTCCCGTATGAATCAGCTTGGCTTCGATTTCAGAAACAGCCGCCAGCGCATGCAAGATCGGTGCAATCTTCATGAAGTTCGGGCGAGCGCCAGCGACGAGTGCTAGTTTCATCTTGTCGTATTCGATTCTATCGTGTCGTTATCGAGCCAGCGGTTGCTGGATTTGTGTGCCATCAACGGACACACACAGGGTGGTCTGTTCGACGGAAACCGAGAATTCTGTATCAATCGTATTCGGTGAAATCGCCCAAGCAACGAATTCGGTTCCGTCCGATGTGCGATTTAAAGTCAGGCATTGATTGGATTCTTTTACACCGAAACTGGGTGAGTAAAACGAGTTGCTAATGGAAACAGATGTAGCGTTCAAAGTTTGCACTACACAAGGAGTAGTTGCCAAGTTGCCCATGTCGACGGACCATTTCTTGGGTTCGATCTCGGTCAGGTTCAATTGTGGGTGGAAGTGGATTCTGGACGCAAGTTCGTGCCTGCCAGGGGCCAAAATCCAGTCAATGACCAACCAAAAAGGACCTGGCTTTGCGACAATCATTCGGCCAATCGCAGGGATTTTCAAATGCGAGTATGCATCGTGAGCGGCGCACATCCAGTCGAGATTCGAAACTTTGCCACAACAATTCCAAATCGGATGCCCTCTTCGCCCCATCCGAAAACTTGACCAAGTATCTGCATGGTCAATTCCGTCGACCTGCAAGGTGTTGTGAGCTGCCGTTGATCGGTATTGTTGCCGTAGTTCAGTCGCTTCGTAGTCAAATGTGCCTGTGTCCACAATGACACGCTGGCCAGCAATCGAAGCTTCGATATTCAGCAAATCACAGTGGCCATGCGCAGGTAAATAGTCGCAGGCTAACGGACCAATGTCGCATAGCAAGAAGTCTTCGTTTGGCGATCGCCAAGTCCAGTAGTCTTTGGCAGAAAAATCTGGGTCAGGCACATGGCCTTGCAAAAGGACGCTTGGCGAAGGCGTTTCATCTAGCGCCGAATCGCCCAGCAAAGGAATGTTGCCGTCAGGATGCAGTATCTGAACAAGCAGGTCTTTCATGTTCGCAATAGCATCCCAGACCCAGCTTGCATCATCGCCTTGGAATTCGATTGCTTCGGCGGTCTCCGTCAGCGCCAGTATCATCACAGCGTGATACGTTGGCGTTCGCTCAAAGTGTTCGCCTGTTGGTAAGATCTGTTCGCTGCATTGACTTTTGAACTGAGTCAGCAGCCCTTGTTCATCAATCTGCCAGTCACCGTCGGTAAAGGCCGTGCACATGATCAACGTGTGCAAGTTCTCCAGTAAATGGTTGCCACCTAGATCCAGTTCTTTGTTGTCGGCTAACCACTGAATTTGTTCGGCCATTCGTTTCCAGAATTTGGACGCGATATTCTCGGGCGGCGGAGCAGCAGCGGCAATCATCAACCAAATCGGAAGCCGGCGTGAAAGACAAAACGGGTGCCATGCATCTGGATCCAGGAATGGCGTTTGATGGCGCGGGGATTCGATCCAGGAATCAACGAGTTGCCAAACCTGTTCTTGGAATCCACAAGCAACCATTTGCAACAGATACTCATGGCTTTGAAGATGAAATCGCCACAGTCGCGTTGCGTCAGGATTCCAGTCGATGCAACAACCCGTCTGCGGTCCATCGATCTTTAGATCGCGCGCCTCATTTAGAAACGTAAACTTTCCGTTGGCGAATTCGGCTATGCGGGAAGTCTGCGACTTTTCGGGCCACAGTTTTGACCGACGTTGAAACTGTTCACAAAGAAGCTCAGTCGCGTTTTCCTTGAACTGGCAATGTGTCGTTCGCGGACGATATGAATTTGGCAAACGCGTCAATACGCGATCGCGAACGATTTTGATGGCGCGCCGCGACAATTGACCCGCACGATGATACCGGGCAAGGTTGTATGCACGACCAATTTTTCGAATGAGACTCACGAGCAGAAGAAGGGCGTATTCAGTGTCACAGAGTGATTGACGATAGAACCGTTCGGCGACGGCAGAACCGTTTTACCTAACTCACGTCTGAATACGTTGCCAGTTTTTGCGAGGATTCGTTGTCATCATTCCACGAGCTCGCGACATGAACGCGTTTACCGGAAACAATCCCTTCTAGTAACCGGAGATACTGAGCAGCGAAACGAGTTCGGTTAAAGTGTTTGGTTACAAACTCACGAGCGCGGCGCCCTTTCTCTTGTGTTTCGATCGGGTCATCGGCTAACTGTATCAGCAGTTCAGCCAATTCATGATCGTTGTCTGGAGTCATCGGGATCCCAGCGCCGGCTGTTTCAACGATCTTGGACGCTTGACCTTCGACGCCCATGATGATGGGGCGACACATTGCCATCGTTTCAAAAATTTTGGATGGGATAACCGTCTTGAAAAGTTCATTGCCACTCAAGTGCACCAGACAACACGTCGAGTTAGCAAGGATTTCCGGAACCTGTGCGCGATCCACTCGCCCAGTAAAGATCACAAGGTCATCGACTCCTTCATCGCGAGCGAGCTGCTCAAGCTGCTGACGTCGAGCACCATCACCAACGATCAACATCGCAATGTCATCGCGTCCACGAGCCTTCAGTAATTTTGCTGCGCGAATCGTGACATCCAAACCATGGGCTAATCCAACGGTCCCAACGTACGAGCAAACGAACCGATCAACCAATCCCCACTTTTCTTGAAATTCAGGGTCGCGAGGTGTCGGCTTGAATTTTTCGGGGTCAACCCCGTTCATCAATACGGATATTCGTTCGGAGGGACCAATCCGCTCTTCAATCTTCTGCTTGTATCCCTCGCCGACCGCAACGATGTGGTTCGCGCCGCGATACATCAGTTTTTCAGCGACCTTTAGGCAGTTCACAAAGAAGCCTTCGCGCATTGCTCCGACCGCGACAATCGATTCCGGCCAAATGTCACGGATCTCAAGCACGAACGGTCGCCATTTCAGCCAACTTGTAATCAACCCAGCCCAGCCGCAAAAGAACTGCGGGCTAGTGGCCACGACAACCGTTGGCCTGCGAACGAAGAATACAGCTGCGAATACTGCGGTAAAAAGGTACGACAAATAGTTCAGCATCAAATCAATCTTGCCAGGGTTGGGCCGAACCCAAGACCAGACACGGATGACTTGAATTCCATCGACCACTTCTCGCTGTGGCCAGAATCGATTCTTGAAACCTTCGTAAATGCGCCCGGTAGGAACGTTGGGCGCACACGTAATCACAGTCACCTCTTGGCCAGCATCTACCCAACGCACCGCATGCTCGTAAGTACGAGACGCTGGAGCGTTTCCTTCAGGAGGAAAGTAGTGAGAGAAAAATAGAATTTTCAAAGTTGTTTAAACCGGCGACGTTGGCCATCGCAAAAATTGTCTACGAAGCGATCCAGCAATGATCGGGTAAACCATGTATTTCGCGGAGTATCGAATCGGTTAAGGCCTAGAATCGTTGCTTTCATTGTACGTCGGAGTTTTGGCTCATTCTAGTTCCGCAAGGCTGTAATTCAGACGAACCGAGCTCTTTCGTCTGGTGTGAACTCGCGCACCACGCGTGCCGGAGCGCCTGCTGCAAGGCAGTTTGCGGGCACGTCAGAAAGGACAACTGAATTTGCGCCTATGACGGCGCCATCACCAATTTCGATGGGGCCAGAAATCACGGCGCCCGCCGCCAAATAGACATCTTTTCCGATCTTTGGCACCCCTTGTTGGCCAGGATTCCTACCAATGGTTACATTTTGCCCAATGTGGCAACCGTCACCAATCACCGCTTCTTTGTGAATGACGACGCCAACCCCCCAGTATCCAATCACAACGGACTTACCAATCGTTGCGCTTGATGGAATGAACCCACCGAAGCAAAGTCGGTTGATCCAGGAAATCATCCACCCAATTCGTTTGAAACCTTTCCGGTGGAAGAAATTTCCGATCCGATAAAACGCGAGCGATGGATTCTTCAACCTAGTGCTTCCGAAATTTTGCAAACCGCTGTGGAAAGTGAATTTGTCATCTTAGCTCGTTCGTAAGCGTTGACGGCAAATGATTCTCGGCGTTGGCTATCTCGTGAAAGGTCAACGATCCGGTCCGCCATTGCAAGCGTGTCGGCGGGATCAACAAGGTATCCCGAATGGTTGTCAACGATAACGTCTCCGACCGCGCCAACGCGTGTCGCCACGCAGGGAATTTTCAAGGCAAGATTTTCGAGCAACGAGTTGGGAAATCCTTCCGCAAGCGAACAGAAGAGGATCATATCCAGTTTGCACAGTTCTTCTTTTTCGTCCGAATGCAACCACCCGCGAAACTCGACAACGTTCGCATATTTTTCTTGGGTCAGTTTTGCGATTGCGTCAGCCTCGGTGCCATCACCAATCACAAGTCCACGGATGTTTGGATTCATCTTGTTCGCGGCGGCGACGGCATCCAAAAAATCATAGATCCCTTTGTCTCGTTCGAGCCGATTGTAAAACCCAACTACAAATTCGGGACCATCTGACGAAGCGACTGGCCTTTTATCAACGAAGTATTCATCAGGGAGCCAGTTTTCAATGACTTGAAACTTCTCTTGGATTTGGGCACTGGATTGCGAGTTTGACAAGACATCGATATAGAAATCTTTCCAAGTACGGCTTTGGCAAAACACCCGCCAAGTGCAACGCAAGGTAAGGCGTGCGAATCGGCGCCGCCAACCATCGGGCGTAAGTTGTGTAGCCAGATGGCCGGACCGAGGAAAAAGAACCGTCCGTTGAAATAAAACTCGTCCCAACAGAATGATCATTCCCTTCTCTAGGAAACTGTTTCCATGACTGGAAAAACAGACAACGCAATGGAGTCGCTTGAACAGCATGTGCCAGAACGCCAATGATATCCGGTACACAGCGGAAGGAAGCCGATGAATGCCAGTACGGCTTTTGATGCTACGAATGGTGGAATCGATCAGCACAAAGTCATATTGGTCCGCCAGTTCGCTATTAACGAGTGACGAACACGCAAATGCAAGGCCACCGATTCGATTGTCCCCGTGCGTTCGTTGGAACGCTCCGACGATCAACACTTTCGGTTTCTTTTTCGTCACGGTTGCCGCATCTCTATGGCGTGCGGTTCTTTCTCCGCCAGCCCAATCAATTGCACGCAGCAGCCAAGCATGACCCAAAAGTGGATCATTCCGACCATGTCATTGCCAAGCGAATTTAGCATGCTGATTGCCAGGAATCCGAGCACAAAGTCTTTCTCGTACTCCAAGTGGTCGACGGCGCGATAGAGCCGATACGAAACCAATGCAAAGCAAAAGAATCCGACGGCGCCCCATTCTGTTAGCAGGGTGATATAAAAGTTGTGGGTTCCAAGTTGGCGTATTTTCCCATCCGCTTTCCGGGCTTTGAACCTTCGCGCATGGTACTTTTCGCGATACTGGCCGAAACCGATTCCGACGAATCCTCGCTCAAGGCCAATTTGAAAGGCGTACTTTGCGACTTCCATTCGCCCCGCGCCGCCTCGAGCGATTAGTTCACGACTTGTTAGTCGCGTGAACACCGAACGGGATGTAATTCTCAGCACATCTCTTTCAAAGTAGACGAGGCCTCCAGCGATGATGATGCCGGCAACCCCAAGTCCTGCGAAGAGTTTTCGGTTTCTCCATGTCTGTGACATGATACAACCGACCAAACCAACTAACGCATTCCGAGAGCCCGTCAAGATCATGATCGGTAGCAACCCGATTCCAATTCCGAATCGAACCACTACAGGAAGCTGGATGTACCGGGACAGAATGATCAGCAGCACAAAGCAACCACCGAACCCAATCGCATTTGGGTTTTCAAACAATCCTGACAACCGATACTGACCTTCATTGAAGGCAATGTATCCAAAGTACGACGAGATGATGAACGAAACGACCGACGACACCATTCCGATCACCAGCGATTTCCGCGATGTGACCGCGTACGTCGATAGGTATAAAGTGACGACTGACCCGATCAACGGAATGTTGGCAAACATTTGGTCGCCAGCAAACACAACCGTAACGATGCAGCCATAGCCCAACGCTATAAGGAGCGGGAAGGAAAACTGGCGCGTGACCGAAGACTCCTGCAGCAGTCGCGGCCATACGATCAAGCACAAAAGGATCGCCATGACCCGATAAGGCTTGAACACCGTATCGATTCCCCAAAGTGTTAATAACTGAGGAACATTCAGCGTTAGCATCATGATCCAAAACAGGTAATCACTGATTTGGAATTTCGTTTTCGGTTCTGTTTCGTGCATTCGTTTTAAAATGTCGCGCTAGAACGACACTTTGTATTCGCGAAACCAGAGTGAAAGTTGAAACAGTTTCCACAGCAGGAAACTGCATTCTTCGCTGCCGCTTGCGTGTGCGTCCATCATCTTTTCAACCGCGATGGGATCGGCAACTCCAGCATCCGACAATGACAACAAACTGTCGCGCGCCAGACCTTGCAGCGGACCGCGAAGCCACTGTGAATAAGGCACACCAAATCCCGACTTTTTGGCTCGCAGTATATCGCTGGGCAAAATGTCTTTCATTGCTTCGCGAAGCAACCATTTCTGCTGTCCATTTCGAACTTTGAAGGTGGATGGTAACGAGACCAAGAAAGCAACCAAGTCGTTCTCCAACAACGGCACTCTGACTTCGATGCCATGCGCCATCGTCGATCGATCAACTTTTTCTAAAAAGACATCCGGCAGTACGATCTGCAGATCTGTCAGCAGCATGGCTTGGACACTATCGAGATCTTTGTACTGAGACGCGATCTTTTTATAGTGTGCAAACGGATCAAGTTTGTCCAATTCGTGCTGCACGTCTTGATGAAACGCCTTGGTTGGAGGCGATGACGATGTTTCTGTTGTCAAGAGTTTTGCGAAACGTTCGCCACGATCCTTTGGCAGGAAGCATTCCAAGTATCGACGGTACCGGTAAGGCACCAACGAACTGACGCCAGGAACTTGCAATGCCTTGGCAAGCATCTGAAATCGCTTTTCCTTGAACAGGGACGCATACCGGCGGTAACCGCCGAACACTTCATCGCCTCCGTCACCTTGCAGAACGACCTTGGGGTCGCCGCTGAGTTCTCGGCACAACAAGTAGAGCGGTATATTAGCAGCGTCACCAAACGGCACATCGTGACAGTGCACCAAATCCAAGATCGTTTGCTCGAGACCTGTGCCCGAAATTTCAATCTCGTGGTGGTCGGTTTGAAAATGATCAGCAACCTGCCTGGCCAGCGGCAGTTCATTGTTCTTTCCAAAATCAAACGCGACGGAATAGGTTTTGATTTTTCCAGAATAGTGCTTCGACGCGAACGCTGTGATCGCCGATGAATCCAGACCGCCACTTAGAAAGACACCGATGGGAACGTCGCCCGTCAATTGGCGTTTGATTCCCGTCTCCAATCGTTCGCGGGTCTCGCGGACCGCCGCGTTTACGTTTCCGGTATACGAGGTCGTCGAAGGCTGCCAATAGCGACAGGTTTCAAGTTTTTGAGTTTCTTGTTTCCAAACCGCATAGTGGGCGGGGGCCAATTGCTGTATCCCATTGAGCAATGTTTTGCCGCCCAGCGACACACCGTAGTACAGGTATTCGTGCAAGGCTTCGCAGTTGATCGTGCGTGACCATTTAGGGACCGATGCAAGAATCGATTTGATTTCCGACGCTACTACCAGTTGCGAATCGTTGTGCAAAAAGTAAAGCGGTTTTACGCCAAAACGATCTCGCGCCAAAATCAATTCCTGTTGTTCGCGATCCCAGCACGCGAATGCAAAAATACCATTCAGCTTCTCGACGCAGCGCACGCCCCAAGTCCTGACCGCTTGTAGCAGAACTTCCGTGTCGCTCGTTGTGCGAAATTCCACGCCGACCTGCTCGAGCGATGAACGCAGCGAAACGTAATTGTAGATCTCGCCGTTGTAGACGATTGTGTATCGATCGTCCTGGGTTGTGAGCGGTTGATTGGCAGACCATGAAAGGTCAACAATGCTGAGACGTGTATGCCCAAGCCCAACGTATCGATCTGTGAATACATCGATGTGATCCGGGCCACGATGGTCGATCAACCGCGTTGCAGCGAGCACCGATTCACTGCTAACCGTTTGCAATCCAAGGTCGACTATGCCAAAAATTCCGCACATGGTTTAGACGAATGTGCTCTTGATGGCGAATCGTCGTGAAGCGATTTCGTTGTGATTCATTGCGACAATCCGATGGTTTCTCGCAGAACAGACGCCACATTGGACCCGTGAAATCGCATCACCGTCTTGCTAGCCGCTTGGGTCAGGTCGGTTGCGTAACTCGTATCATTGCAGATCCGATCAAGCCCCTGAATCAATGCTTCTTTGTCTTTCACGTCCACCAGATGGCCGAAGTGATGATGTTTCGTGAACTCAGTAAGGAAAGCGTTTGGTGGTGAATGAACAAGAATGGGACGTCCGCACAAAAGCATTGGGATTGTTCGTGTGGGGAATATCGTTTCATATTCAATAGGGCCGTAACCGCCATCAAAACCGTGAGTCAAGACAGCGATATCGTACTTTCGAAGCTCAACGATCAAATTTGCATCATCGATGTATCCCATGTGCTGAATTCGACTCGTATCGATTCCCCGCATCTTTAGCAATGCGATCGGAACATGTGTGTACATGTAAATTCGATAGCGATCACTTTGTGAAACGGCATCTACCAGGCGACGTGTCGCTTCGATGTTGGATTGGTTGAAGTTTCCGATCAAAACCAAGCTCACCGAATCTTTTTCGCTTAACGATTCCCTCGGTTGCTCGGCGGCAGGCAAGTCTTCAAACGTATGGACCAAGGTAATGACATTATCCAGTCCATATTGCCGTTGATAAAAACGTTTCAGGCCATCGCTGATGACGAATACGAATTCAGAGCTTTCCAGTAACACCGGCTGAATCTTGTTGCCGCGTGTCGCATCGATGGCTTCGTTGTCGATATAAGTGTTGTGAAAATACGTGCTGAAACGTACCCCCGCCTGCTTTGCGGCTAAACAGGCTGCGTAACAATAGTATTCATCGGGATACACACCCAGCACGTAATCGCACTTTTCTCGTTCGATCGTGCGACGAATTTTCCGCACCAACAATGAAAACAACATCCATCGGATCGGTGCAAGGAATCGATCGCCGCGGCCAAGTAACGAAAACTTGGAGCGGAAATAATGTGCTTGAGGTCGATCCGCGTCGCGTTTTGGAGCTTTCCCCAGCGGAGGCAACTCGCCGAACAGTACCACTTCATCGCGCGAGAAATGCTTGATCAGCTTTTCCATGATGATTACGGAACCACCACGCGATGGGTTGATGGGCATCGCCACCACCAACATTCGATTCACGGATGCGTTAACGAGACTGTCCTAGTATTTTATCGAATGCTTGGACGACTCGCTGGCAGCTTCCGGACACAGCGGTGCACTCGCGGCGGAGAGTTTCCGTTCGTTGGTCAATCAAACGGTCTGGCTCGGACAAGAACGCTTTTGTTTCGGTAATCAGTTCATCAAAGTCATTGACGGGTACGACGCCACCCATCGCCAATAGTTTTTTGTAATGCGGGTACTCGTGAATTCGCCGCGCAGATTTCCACCATGGCAAATCTGTTCGGTCGGCGTCAAATAACGTGACGATGACCGGTTTGTTATGCGCGAGTGCATCGATCGACAAGGTTGAACCACTGTTGAAACAAACGGACGAACCGGCCAGAAGATTGACGAGTACCTTGAGGTCTTCGGTTGCCATGTTCCAGCTGAGCCCTTGGTCGGTCAGTCGCGGATAGTTCAGCGCGACACGATCCGAAGGCAGCTTTTGCAGCCGAGGCAACCAACTGTCGTCGGCCATATTGCCTGTCACATTTTGAGGATGCGGCCGGACAATCAGTTGCATATCGTCGCCGAAAGTGCCGCGTTCGATTTCTTTTGCGAACCATTCCACCAAATCGATTTCGTGAGGCGAAAAGATCGGCGCGCTCATTCCGAAAAACAAATACGGTTTGTTTGGGTCCAGTCCTAATTCCGTTAAAACATCTTGGTTGAATTCTTGATCGACAAGTTCAAGGTGAGCATCGAAGTGCGGAACGCCGCAAGCGTGTTTTCGCGCGGGTTCGACACCATAGAACTCGCTTAGTTCTTCGTCCATGATTGGTCCCCAGGTCACAAAGTGGTCAGGAACTACGGAGAACAAACCTTTGCAAGTAATGTTGTCCCACGATAACAGGTGGCCGACTGTGGGGATGTTTAGCTTCTTGGCTTCAAGCAGTGCGGTCGTCTCCAACTGAGCAACGGGATAAGTCGACACGATGACGTCCGGCGCGATCTCTTTCAGTTTGTCGCGCATCGCTTTGTCGCTATGTGCCCAATGATCAATCCAATTGAATACTTTGTGCAGCGGTCGACAGCGGAACAGGATGCGATGAGCCACGTAGTTCAGCTTGGCACGGTATTTCGCTAGCTTGCCGCCCATCCCGTTGGACCAGTAGAGATGACGGGACCAGAGTGCCGCATTCTCGCGAATGGGTTCTTTTAGGTACCGCCGCGCATCCGTCAGGCTCATCAGTAAATGGGTTTTCTGTGATTTGACCGATTCGAGTTTGATGAGCGATTCATCGATATTGCTGAAAGAATTCACTGCGCTGTCGGCCACCAACATCACCAGTTTGTACCCTGCATCGCGAAAGTGATGGGTCAACTGAGAATGCAAAAGCATCCGCGCGGAGAATCCGTGCGCGACCAAATAGCAGATTGTTTTTTGCGTCATGAATGTTGTCGCTTGCTGTTGCCCGAATTGTTTTTCGGGACAAGCAAGGCAAGCAGAAGGCTCTAGCGCTGAGCCTCAATTGTCTTTTTCAGACCGGTTTCTAACGCCGTGAGATCTCGACCAAGAATCTTCCGCATCTTGGAAATGTCCGGTTGTCGGCGTGTCATATCGCCTTCGGGCAATTCTGGAAGGTGGATGACCTTGGATGAAGATTCAGTCATTTGAATGATCAAATTGGCAAGCTCAAGGATCGTCATTTCGACATCGCTACCGATATTGACCACCGTATTGGCCCACTTTTGATCGTTCATCACAGTTTCAACCGTGTCCAGATTGTCATCGATGTAGCAAAACGTTCTGGTTTGAGAACCATCGCCGTAGATCGTGATATCTTCGCCCTGCAGTGCGGCCTTCACAAACTTTGGAACAACAAAGTCGGTCGTTTGTTTGGGTCCATAGGTGTTGAAGAATCGAAAGATGTTGAATTCAACACCATGTTCGCTGTAGTAAGAACGACAAAACGATTCGCCAAGATTTTTGATAATCGCGTAAGGCAAACGAGAATTTAGCGGTGTGGTCAATTCGTTTTGTGGCAATTCAACCGGCTCGCCATACACCTCTGACGAGCTTGAGTAAAAGACACGTTTGACACCAGTGTTTTTGGCGCCATTCAACACATTGCGAATGCCGTCGACATCATTCAGAACCGAAACCGGATACTGAAGCGTTCGCTGAACACCAACGACGGCAGCATAATGAAATACAAACTCAAACTGATATGACGACATGATCTGAGTGACATCAGATGTGTTGTTCGCATCACCTTTGATGAAACGCCAATTGTCCAACTCCGCGGGTGGCAATTTGGATCTGCAACCAGTGCTCAAGTCATCCAGAATCACGACGTAATTCGAGGGATCCTGAGCAAGCCGGCAGGCCAAGCTACCGCCAACGTTACCCGCCCCACCAGTGATCAAAATATTTCTCATGTGTTTTCCATAGCCTTCGGTGAAAAGGCCGTGCTATTTCTGTTGGGTGCCGATGTAAGACCGAAACGCTTCAAGGTCTTCGATCGTGTCGATGTTAATGCCACTCGGGCGCTCGAAACCAACGACACTTTCACCATAAAGCGACCGATTGTTCACGATCACATCCGTCTTTGTAATGTAAATGCAGCCATCACGGATGAACGCGGGTGGCAACAATTGGCGCCGAATGATTGGTTCCGCTTCGCCTGTGGACAGACGCAATTTACCATCATCTGCTTTCCAAAAAACCCAGTGTGGATTGTAATGATGTGGCACACTGGCAACCGTCACCAGTGCGTCCGCCTGCGAATTGCGGAATTGTTGCACGCAATCATCGATCAATGTATCGTCTCGCTGCGGGCTGGTTGGCTGCAGCAAACAAATCGCATCGTAGGATTCGCCTTTTTCAGCAAGCGTTTGGCAGAGGTGGACCAAAACATCGATCGTGGGAGTATCATCAGCCGCCAAGTGGGCGGGGCGAACGAATGGCACGCGAGCACCGCATGCTTTTGCAATCGCCGCGATCTCCTGGTCATCAGTCGACACAACCACGTCGGCGAGGTCCGATGCGGCCAGTGCTGAATCGATGGTGTAAGCAATCAAAGGGCGACCGTTGACGTCAGCCAAGTTCTTGCGCGGTACTCCTTTGGATCCACCGCGAGCAGGAATGACACCTAAGACTTTCATTTTGTGATTCTAGTTTGACTTTTTTGTGAGCCGCTGGCCTCGGTGGGTTGCGTTGTCACCACAAGGCCCGCGGCTAGCGCCGTCGGCTCAGTAAATCAACAATCCGTTGACGACTTCCGACATTACCTGCCGATGGAATCAGTACGTTAATTTTTTCTCGATCGTCAGTTTGCAGGTCGCCAATACGTCGGCGATCTTTTGCCCGGCTAGGCCGTTGCCGTAAATGGGATCACTCTCGTAGTGTGGTTGGCCAATTTGTTTTTTTATCGCATCGAGAATTTGGTCTTCTTGATAGTCAACATCGATCACATTGCGGCCGCGCTGGCGGCCCGATTGGCGCGATCCAATGTTCACAACTGGCACGCCTAGAAATGCACATTCGCGAATTCCAACACTGGAGTTTCCAACCAGACATCGGCTATTGATCAACAAGCGCAAGAAATCATGCGGCGCCATGTTCTTGAAAAAATGAAACTGCGAAGTGTCCATTTGTTCGCGAAACTGTCGAATCTTGGCACTTGTCCCGTCGGCGCCCGCGTCAACATTTGGCCAGAACCAGTAGACCGGCATGTCCAAGCGATGAGCAGCATTCAAAGTCACCGCCACATTGTCTCGGGATGATTTGTATTCCGTTGTCACTGGGTGCTGCATTACGACGACGTAACCGCTGGACGTGTCAGGATTGTTTCCAACCCCTGAATACTTGGTTACAGGGTCAAAATCCAAGTCCGGCGATTGCTTGATTTCCGACGCCAGGTCGATCGATGGACAGCCTGTATTGAATATCATCTCGGGGTTTTCGCCCAATTGAATCAACCGCTTGTTGGCTTGTTCGGATGCAACCAAATGAATGTCGGCGAGTTTCGTATTCGCATGGCGCACTTTTTCGTCGATGGAACCGGTGACTTCACCGCCTTGGATATGTGCGACGGGAATGTTCATGTAGGCACCAGCGATCGTGGTTGCAATCGTCTCGTAACGATCGGCAATCGTGACAACAACATCTGGATTCAGGTTAAAAAACGTCGTCGACAATTCCATCAGCCCCATGCCTGTCGTCTTTGCCATCGACGTTGGGTTTTCGCCTTCCAAAACCATGAATACTTTTCCCGCGATCGTGAACCCATCAGATTCGATTTGACGAACGACGCTGCCGTATCGATCCAGCAGCGCGGAGGCGGCGACCACAAGTTGGAGTTCAAGATCGGGATGATCTTGAATTGCCTTGAGCGCCGTCTTTACGCGAGAGTAACTGGGTCTTGCGGTAACGACGACGCAGATTTTTCGTTTGGATTTTGTCATGGTTGCTTGCCAGGATGCATTTTCAATCACCAAGCGAATCGATGGTGATTGGTTCGCCATGGGCGACCGGTTTCTGAATCCGTTTCCCAATACAATCTTGTATTTTGGAAGCTGGGATTCCCAACTGGGGTTTGCGAATTTCGATATCCGATTCGGTCAATCGATGCCCGACACTCAAGTCATTCGCGGCATAGAGACTTTTGGAGAACAGTGTGCGCAACTCGGATAGTTCAGCAGCTTGGGCGTCTTTATCAACAGGAGAGGCCAGCGCGGATTCGATGCTACGAATCCCCTGGACCAATTGCTCAGTTTGCTCCACCGTAAGGCTTGCTTTGACGTCCGGGCCGAACTGTTTTTTGTGGTAAGTGATATGAAATTCAAGCATGGACGCATGCAACATCCTGGCAGCCAGCGCCGGAAAAATCGTGCCCGAGTGATCACTTAAACCAACTGGGCATTTTAGCCGCGAACGCATTTCGGTAATCACGTTCAATCCCCAAGTCTCAGGCGGACAGGGATACGACGTCGTGCACTGAAAAACAGCCAGTGGTGCATCCATGCTTTCGATGTACTGTGCCGCTTCTGCTAATTCATCCCAAGAGCTCATTCCGCTGGAGACCAAGATCGGTTTTCCGGTAGCCGCCATTCGTTTCAGCATCGGCAGATTGGAGACTTCGCCCGATGCAACTTTCCATGCAGGCACATCGCAATCGATCAACCAATCAACGGCCGCTTCGCTAAACGGCGAACTCAAGAAATGAACGTCGCGATCACGACAATGGGCAGCCAACTCCTGTAGTTGTTTTTTTGTAAACGCCGTTCGTGTCCAATAATCGAATCGAGTATCGTCCTGCGGGAAAACTTTGACACGAAAGTTCTCGTATTTCGAGCTTTCTTCGGTGGCGATATGCGTCTGGAACTTGACTGCATCAACGCCACAATCGGCGGCGGCGTCGATATACGAGTGGGCCATGCCGAGACTTCCGTCATGACCTAGGCCAACTTCAGCGATTAAGTACATGGGTTGGCCGTCACCGACGGCGCGGTTACCAATCGTGATCGTGCGAGAATTCACTCCAGTGTCTCCGCTGCAGGAATTGGATTTGTCTTGCGAAACTGTTCTCCTTCCCTGAGATCTTGTTCGGCCATTTCGTCGATGATCCGTTGAAATCTGGGCTGGTTTGGGATCGCCGAACGCGCGCGACTGGCGGCACGCCTAGCTTCATCTCGTTTACCGGTCATTCGGAGTCGATCAATGTACTTGGATCGGAGCTGAGGATTGGTAGGGTGCGACTTGATAGCAGTCACATAGTGCGGAAAAGAATCTTCGGATCGATTGAGCGAAAATAGAATGTCACCCGTCAGTTCTTCGCATTCCGACTTTTCACGATTCGTTTCACACTTAGCACAAGCAATTCGGTCCAACGCTGCCGTCAAAAACGTCTTCGACTGGCCCTTCAGAGCGGCTTCAATCTCTGCATTCTCCAGCATGTACCTTGCTGCGACGCGTTGATTCGCTGGCAGATTGGGAACGATATCCGACACGGTCAATCCATTTTGTGTTTTCAAGAACTCGATGGCGTCAATGGTCTTCTCGGGCGCCTGCACCAAAGCTTCTTGCCACTTTTCTTTTGCAATATCGTCTTCTCCACCTTCCGAAGCAAGCACCGCAAGTCGGACCAATTGATTTGGCGCCCGCGTCTGTAACTGAGCAAGTTGCTGCAGCGCCGTCCGGCTCTTTTGGCGATCACGATCAACAAAATCCAGGTAGATCAGCGACGCTCTTGCCTGCAAGCTGTATGGCAGCCTTGGCAGTACTTGCGCAGAATACTGAGATGCAAGTCGGTAACGCTTCATCGACTCATTTTGGTCGGCCAAGTTTTGTGATGGCAGTGCTCTATCCTGCCATTGAAGTCGGCGGATCAGTCGTCCGGTATTTCGGTAGACGTCGATGGCCAATTCCGTTGTTGGCGGATCTGCCTCGTAGACCTCCGCGATCCTGCCTCGTTCATGCTGCAGTTTGGCGCTTAGCATCGTTGCAGTGGTTGATCCAGAATCAACGTACGGCTTGAGCAAGTCTAATTTTTCGTCCAGTTGGCTTTTGCTCTTTGCAATGACATCGTATTCATGCTCAATACTCCGCACCAGCGATTCGATTTCGGCATCACGCTGCAGCGGCTTGATGCAAACTGCCGCGCCTGCAATCACCGCTCCACCGCATACAAACGAGACCATTCGTTGTTTCCAGCTGGGGAAAAGTGATTGCTTTGGTGCGTCCGGCGACGCAAGCGGAACCGTTTGGCTGCGCGCAATCACAGCTGCGATGATCGTGGTAAACAGAAACAAGTTGGCGGGGATGATGAGCCCGAAATCCCAAGCCTGGGAAAACACAACGACACCGATCGCAAACCATCCCGTGGCTCTTAAACCCTGATCAATTGGGTCAGCGGATTCACCCAGAACTCGCAGCGACCGGATGATGATGATCAGCAGCGCGAGGACGAAAATCAGGCCAGGAATTCCTTGTTCAACAAACAGCTCCAGCCACAGATTGTCGGCATGATGAAACCAATCCTGCGGGCTAGATTCTTGATGCGGCAAGTACGCGTAGGCATAGGTTCCCAGGCCAGATCCGCTGGGCAGATTCTCTATTCCCGTGCGCCAGCCATCTTGCCAATGGAGGATACGATTATTTGAAAACAAACTCGCTTTGTCTTGGTTGGAAACCAGATCGAAACGTTCAAGTGACTTGGTCTCGAATCCTGGCACAACCAACAACAGGACGCAAACGCCAATGACACCTCCGACAATCGGTAGTGCCATGAATCCGCGGCGCTGTCGAACCCAACCAAACGCAAACAGCCCGCCGACGAGAGCCGACGCGATACCACTACGTGAACCACACGCCAAAAGTCCAGCGATGCAAGCTACTGAGCAGAAGATTCCGATGATCGACTCGCGATCATTCACCAACGAAAACAGATCGCTGACCTGAAAATTCTGGTCGTCGACGGCTTGTCCCGTCATAGCATTCAATCGCCAAGACAAGAGCCCCAAACTGGCAGCGAAGCCAAGATTCAGAAACAGTGCGGCATTGTTTCGGTTGACGAACGTGGAAAATCCTAAAACTCCTGGCGGTTCGAGTTTCGGATGAATGATTAGAAACAGTCCGTAACTCGCGCAAACCGCTGCGCCAATCGATGCAACAGCAAGCAAGCCGCTGATCCGATTTCGCGTTTCCAAAACCGAGAGTCCTGTCCACAAAACTGCGACCAACAAGGTCAAGAGGCATGCAATGTGGACGGTTGAATCCACGGCAATGGAAACTGGGAACTGAGTCAGAGGCGCGAATGGCGCTACCCAGTTGGTGTACGCATCAGCGGACGCTGGATTCAAGTACTGAACGATGGATGGTGAGAACGCAATCGTTTGCGTCCATCCATAACACGCCCACATGCCTAGCACGATAAGGATAAGATATCGTCGACCACGAATGGCAGTGCCAGGTTGCATGATCGAAACGGTGGCGATCCCAGCAGTTGCGATTACCGCCAAAGCCAGTGGATAGTGCGTCCAGTGCAATACGCCGCCAAAATCTGCAGCTAGCAAAATTGGCACGAGCGTCAGCATCAGCGACGCAACGAAACCGCAGGGTGTGGTTAAGAATCTCAAAATGTTGGACTAAGAATGGCTCGCAAAACAAGCGTTGGACTTGCGAGCAAAACATCACTACGGTCGCACCGGAATCAAACGTTGAATTTCTACGCGTTTGCTCGTGTGACCATTTCTTTCTTGGCAAGTTCTAGGTCATGATCAACCATCAATTCTGCAAGCTCTTTGCAAGAAGTCTTCGCGACCCAGCCAAGCTTCTCTTTCGCTTTACTGCTGTCGCCCAATAGCAGTTCGACTTCGGTTGGACGAAAATATCGAGGGTCGATCTCGACATACTTATTCCAATCCAATTCCAGGTACTCAAAGGTGAAGTCCAAGAATTCGCGAATCGTTTGAGTTTCGCCGGTAGCCAAAACGAAATCATCTGGTTCGTCATGCTGCAACATCAACCACATGCCTTCGACGTAATCTTTTGCGTAACCCCAGTCACGCTTGGCATCCAAGTTACCAAGGTACAACTTTTCTTGAAGACCAAGTTTGATGCGCGTGGCAGCACGAGTGATCTTGCGCGTTACGAATGTTTCACCACGTCGAGGCGATTCGTGATTGAACAGGATTCCGTTGCAGGCAAACATGTCGTAGGCATCACGATAGTTGACCGTCTGGTGAAAGGCGTAAACCTTTGCACAGGCATAAGGACTCTGAGGACAGAATGGCGTTTTTTCTGTTTGCGGGGTCTCGATCACATCACCAAACATCTCCGAACTGGACGCTTGATAGACGCGAACCTGTTTCTGTTTGTTCAGTTGTCTGGCGGCTTCCAAGACATTCAGGGCGCCGACGCCAGTAGCATTCAGCGTATAGACAGGAGCGTCAAAGGAAACACGAACGTGTGATTGCGCGCCCAAGTTGTAGACTTCATCGGGGCAAATATCCAAAATAAGATTGGTAAGGTTTTGCCCATCTGTAAGATCGCCATAGTGCAAAAACAGCTTTGCTGATTCCGCATGCGGGTCTTCATAAACATGATCGATCCGAGCGGTATTGAAACTGCTACTGCGGCGAACGATGCCGTGAACCTCGTAGCCTTTTTCTAAAAGCAATTCGGCTAAGTATGAACCGTCCTGTCCTGTGATTCCGGTAATCAGCGCTTTTTTTGTCATGGCTATCTCTAGTGGTTCACGCGGACCGCAAGGCACCCGCATTCATTTCGTTTTTAAAGTCTCGATATGTTCGTTGCAGGCCGTCTTCGAGAGAGATTTTCGGTGACCAGCCCGTTGATTTAATCAAATCTATGTTCGTCCGCTTTACCGGGGTCCCATCTTCTTTGGTTAAATCGTTTTTTATTTCGCCTTGATAGCCGACTGTCCGGGCAACCAAAGTAGCAAGTTCCGCGATGGAAACGTCTGTTCCTGTACCAACGTTTACCAGGTTCGGCGGATCAGGTAACTGCACCAGATGCAGCAGGGCTTCTGCCAGATCGTCAACATGTAGGAATTCGCGTCTTGGTGTTCCAGTGCCCCAGATCATCACCTCTGGATCGCCATTTTCTTTTGCTTCATGAAAACGACGAATCAGCGCGGGCATGACATGGGAATTTTCTGGATGGTAGTTGTCACCAGGTCCGTACAAATTCGTTGGCATCGCAGAATGAAATAGGACTCCGTACTGTTTGCGATAGTGCTCGCACAGTTTCAAACCGCTGATCTTCGCGATCGCATAGGCTTCATTGGTTGATTCAAGTTCCCCAGTCAATAAACAGTCTTCGGGCATCGGCTGGGGAGCCATCCTGGGATAGATGCATGTGCTGCCCAAAAACAGGAACCGCTGCGTGCCAGTTTGGTGCGCAGTGTGAATGCTGTTCGCGGCCATCATCAAATTCTGATAAATGAATTCAGCAGAATAAGTATCGTTTGCATGAATGCCACCAACTTTGGCAGCAGCGAAAATCACGATGTCAGGACGTTCTTGTTGAAAGAAGTCTTGAACGCTCGCCTGGCAACACAAGTCCAACTCATCTCGTGAACGGGTGACCGTTGCGTAGTCAAGTTCGGTTAGCTTGCGCATCAACGCGGCACCAACCATGCCGCGATGACCTGCGATATAAACTTTCTGTGATGATGTGGACAAAAGATTAGGATTCAGTGAAGGGCGTAAAACCGCAACATTGTCTGCTAAAACCCGATGCCGTAATAGTCGAATCCTTGATCGTTAAGGCCAGCATCTTTCAAGACATTTCGGCCATCAAAAATGAAAGCTGGCTTATGCATCGATTCGTGAATCTTGGCGTAATCCATTTGTGCGAACTCGTCCCACTCTGTAAGAACAGCGATTGCATGGGCCTCGCTGGCTGCTGCAGATGCTGAATCAACGACTTCAACGTGGTCTCGGATCAAATCTCGTTTCGCGTCGCTGAGCCCCGTATCGGACTCGCTGAAAACGTCTTCCAAGTCTTTGACGATTTGAGCTTTCGTCACGCGTGGATCATAAATTGCCAACCGAGCCTTCTCTAGCAAAAGGTCGCGGCAAACGTAAATCGCGGCTGATTCGCGAGTGTCGTTGGTGTCTTTTTTGAATGCAAAACCCCAGATCGCAATCTTCTTGTCCGAAACAGTGTTGAACAAGGTTCGTACAATGCGGCTTACGAAGCGACGTTTTTGAAAATCGTTCATCTTGACGACCTGCTCCCAGTACTCAGCGACTTCGGGCAGCCCAAAGTACTCGCAGAGATAGACAAGATTCAGGATGTCTTTTTGAAAGCAACTGCCGCCGAAGCCAACGGATGCTTTCAAGAACTTGGGGCCGATGCGTGAGTCAGTTCCGATCGCGCTGGCGACTTCATCAACATCAGCTTCAGTGGCTTCGCACAGTGCCGAGATTGCATTGATTGACGAAACACGCTGAGCCAAAAATGCGTTGGCGGTCAGCTTTGATAGTTCGCTACTCCAAAGATTGGTCGTCAGCAAACGCTCACGCGGAACCCAGTTGGCGTATACATCGACAAGAGCATTGATCGCTGCCATATTTTCGCCACCAATCAAAACACGATCGGGCGCCAAAAGATCTTCGACAGCGGTTCCCTCGGCCAGAAACTCCGGATTGCTCAAGACATCGAACGATGCTTTGGAGCATTGCGACAAAATCGTTTTGACCGCTTCGGCTGTTCGCACTGGCAACGTCGATTTTTCGACAACGATTTTGTGTCCTTCCGAGACATCGGCGATCTTGCGGGCACATTTCTCGACGTACTCCAGATTCGCGGCGCGTCCGGCACCGACACCAAAAGTCTTGGTTGGTGTGTTGACCGAAATGAAAACCATTTGTGCATCGCGAATCGAATCATCGACGTTAGTTGTAAACGTTAGATTCCGGCCACGGCTTTCTTTGACAACGTCCAGCAACCCTGGTTCGTAGATTGGAAGTTCTTCTGAATTCCATTGGGCAATACGAGCTTCGTTGATGTCTACAACGTTGACATCTATATCGGGGCATTGCTTTGCGATCATCGCCATCGTTGGGCCACCCACATAGCCCGCACCGATGCAGCAAATATTCTTGATGCTAGAAGATCCGTTAGTCGTCGACATTCGTAACTCTCTTGATTTGTCTCTTAATAGAATGTGAAATACAACAGGAAGCGTCAGCTAGAAGGCTCTCTCACCCCAATTGGCTCCAACTGACAATCATCCAGTCGTACGCTTACCCCCTGTTCCATAAAACGCACTGAGACTAGCAGTCTAGTCTCGTGTTCTCTCCGTACAACAACTCCTTCGTAACCTTTGAAGGCTCCGCTCTTGACGCGGACATGTTCACCAGCTTGCAGCCGGCTTTCGACGGTCAGCGGAACGCCCATTTCAATCAGATCGCGGATCTGGCCGAGATCGCCAAGAAACATATCGATGTCCGTGATCTCTGTCGCTTTTTGGATACACCCCGTACAGATGGATTCGTAGCGATCCGCCTCCGTTCCACCAACGAAAACGTAATTGGGAAAAAGTGGCAAGTAGGTCGTGCGAATCCGCCCGGATGGACTACGGCGCCGATTCTCAACCTGAGGTGCGTAGTGCGTAATTTGAAGTCGTCTAAGGTGCCGCATTAACTGCTTTTCTTGGCGGCTTTTCGTGTACATCAGCCACCATTGCGGCTGAGCCCTAGCTAGCTCGTCGCCATCGTCCTGAAAAAGATCCAGGGGGTGGCGGTCAGGTTCTGGAGGCAATATGGGCACGGCTAGCTCGGAATTGGATTTTTACGGACTTCGTCCACGTGGGTGACACTATTCGAACGAGTGACACCTCAAATGTTCTTTTGATTCAGCGTCCAAACGGACGCAGATTGGACCTTTATTCTCATTGCACTATGAGGCATTGAAAGCCTTGGTGGAAAGAAGTTTTTGGGTCAACACTGCTAGTGTGACAGTAGAAACCACCGTAGCGAAACCAGAGGATTGGAGGTTTGTGACGATTGCACAGAATAAGCAGAAAGAAGTTTCCGTTTCCTAGACTTTTGCGGGAGTCGGGGCTTCTGCTGCCGGCTGCTGAGAGTCGCTGGATGCATCGCGCTTTTGCAAACAGCTAATGATCGCGTCCACTTCTGGCTGCAAGTCTTCGATGTGCTGGAGGAAATCACTGACTCGCGAGTAGGCTTCGGCGTCTTCTCCTGGTGCGATCAGTTCAAGCTTACCAATATTGACACGCTCGCCATCGGCACCTCGGTTTGCGAACAACGGAACCTTGACTGTCATCTGAAAGGCTCGCTCGGGCAGCCGCATGTTGGTCCATGTCGCATGAAAATTCTCGTGTATCCACGCCATCGAAAGATCAATGCGGACCTTTGATAGTCCATGTGATTTTGCAAAATCTTGCAACGGTTCCCAGATCGTATCCCACTCCCCGCATCCTTGAATTGGAACGACCGTGTAATGATCAGTCGAATCCGTTTTACTTGGACGGACAAAGAATGAGCGTGTAATGTTTTGGCTTTTACTGAGAATCAAACGGCATTCAGCGTTCCCAAATGAACGGGTAGCAACCAATGCCACCAACACGCCGACAACGCCAATCGCGGAAAGCCACGGAATATCGAACTGAGCCGACAAAACTGCCAGTAGCGTGGTGAACATGCAAAGCAAAGCAACGACCAGCAGCATGCCGATGGAGCCAAACTTTTCTTGCAGCAGATGGTGCAAATGCCCACGGTCTGTTGTGTAGATACTTCGGCCAGTCAGCCACCGCCGAACGATTGCGGCAGTCGAATCGAATAGCGGAATTGCCAAAATCGCGACAGGCGCGGAAGCCAGGACAGTTGATTCTTTTACGCTACTCCAGACAGCCAAGACGCCGACAAACAAACCGATCATCATGCTTCCTGCGTCGCCAAGAAAAATCGTTGCGGGTGGTTTGTTGTAAACCAGGAACGCGAGCAGTCCGCCGGCTAGTGAAAGTGCCACCAACGAATGTAGCGAAGCACCATATTGCAAACTCAAGCAAGCGAGCCCAAAGCTGATGATGCAGCCCGCAGTGGTCGCCATTCCATCAGCGCCATCGATCAAATTCAATGCGTTGACGGCGATCAACAACCAAAGCAAAGTGATTGGGTAGGAGAACGGCCCAAGGTTCAGTTCGTATCCGAAAAAACCAAGCTTCTCGACATTCGTGCCCGCGCCGACCAATGCTGAAATGATCAAAATTTGCAGCAACAACTTTTGTCGGCCACGTAATTTCCATCGATCGTCGACCAAACCGACGACCAGCATGGCGCCTGCGGCAATGAACAGGCTGTACCACTTGGTGTCAATGAACCCAAGTGAATACGCACCGCTGTTACTGTAGCGATCCCAATACAGCAACACAATGAACGTAACGACAACAGATACAAAAACAGCGATTCCGCCGCCGAGTGCGATTGGCTGTTTGTGTAGCTTTCGTTCAGCATCGGGGTCGTCAACCATCCCGACTTTTAGTGCAAATCCTCGCACGAATGGTACGAGTATGAGCCCAGCAACGAAGGAGCATGCGATCGAGATGGCGATCAGCAGTGACATTGGCGACTCAAAACTTGGTGATTAATCATGCATGCGAAAGACTATCTGATCAGTATAAAACGCTGCCCAAACCTTAAAATGCCTAAGCACCGGAAATAGTTGATCTTTTCACATGCCGACGTTGCTTGCATGCTCCAATCCCCCCAAAAGCCAATGTTCGCCTAGCGAAAACGACGGTATCCGAACAATGGGAATTGGCGTCATTTTCGACACAAACGTCATTTCCCTCACTTTTGTTTAATTCATTCCCCGTGTTACGGCGATAACTAGGCCAGGGACGTGCCAAACCGCACAATCCCTACGACCGTAGTTTTACAAATAATGAATGCCTTTGTTGCCAAGGGGGGCAAAATGGCGATTCGTTTGACGCGTAAGCCCATTACGCAAAAACACCGACCCAGTAAACGTGTGTCCATCCGCGTTGCCAAGCGACTTAGGTTGCTGGTGATGGCTGGTTGCATAACCACGATTGTTTCCAGTAGTGGTTGCAATATCGTTGGCAACGCATGCAAGCTAGTCAAGCGAGGAAATCGCTTGGATGACTGCATGATTGGCTATCGCAACAGTGTTCTAGCTGCAAAAGCTTGGCACAACGAGAAGCACTGCTTTAAAAACCGTCGTCATGTAAATGACTACAAAGCTGGTTTCATGAAAGGTTATGCGGATGTCGCAACCGGCAGTGATGGTTGCGTTCCTGCGGTTGCTCCTCAAGAGTACCTGGGTTGGCGATATCAATCTCCAGACGGTCAGCAGTCAGTGAACGCATGGTTCGCTGGTTACCCGCTGGGTGTTCGAGCTGCTGAGCGAGATGGCGTTGGCAATTGGGGACAGATTCGCCCAATGGGACGCAATACTTCGCAGGCGATCACCAATCAGTACCAACCGTACGTGCCGGATCCGACACCTGAGAGTCCGTTCTACGAAGAACCAAGCACACCACCACTGCCTCAGGTTGATCCATCATCGAGTCCCGCCACAGGGTCTGCCGGTGACATGAACCTGGAGCCTTCTTCACAAGATCCACCGCTGCCAGTGGATGCTGGAGATAGCATGATCGAACCAGACATTCCAAGTCTAGATTCGGCTCGTGATGTCATGGATTTGCCCGATTCATTCGGTTCGGTTCCAGGTGGCAGCATCCCGAGTGCCAGCGTTGGTGACACACCGATTGGTGATACGGGTGCGGTGTCTGAAACGATCACCGACCAAGGCGAACTACCGTTCAGCTTTGAATAACTAAAAAACAGAATCTTTAATTTTGAAAGCGACTGCAGATCCAGTTCAATGGTCGCTTGCAAACTGAGACTTTGGTCCGCAAGAAGAGTTCAGGGATGACAATGAAACTTCGACCTACTGCACGAGCACTCAAGCTCATTGCCGGCGCGGTGAAGACCGCTGCAGCAGGAATGCTGCTACTTTCGGCAACCGGTTGCCAAACACTAACACAACCTATCGATGGCGTTCCCGCAGATCGCCTGCCGCCAGAGTTCTTTGCAGAGCCGAAGAATGACTTGGTGCCAGTCGATATTTCCGTGTTGGCGATGGAACCGCCACGTGAGTATCAAATTGGTGCCGGTGACATCCTAGGGATTTATGTTGAAGGTGTTTTGCCTTTCAATCCACCCAACGCACCACCTGAACCACCACCAGTGAACTTCCCGGACGCTGACAGCACTTTGCCACCATCGATTGGATTTCCGATTGCGGTTCAAGAAGATGGCACGCTTTCACTACCACTGATCGAACCGTTGAACGTCGATGACTTGACGCTCGAGCAGGTTCGAGATGCGATCCGAGATGCGTACATTGATAGTGATATCTTGCGTCCCGAGAAAGCTCGCCCGATCGTTACCGTGATCAAAGAGCGTACGATTGACGTGATTGTTGTTCGCGAAGATGCGGGCGGGGTCTCTGGCGACTCGCAAGCAGGGGCACTTCGCGGTTCAGATCGAGCAGCCAGTGGTGGTTTGGTCAAACTCAAGGCGTACCAAAACGATATCCTGCATGCATTGGTCGAAACGGGCGGTTTGCCTGGCTTGAATGCAAAAAATGAAGTCAAAGTTTTGCGTGCAAGCCGTGCCGATCAACGCAAACGTGCCCAGTTCTTGCAACGATTCTGGGAACACCGACAAGCCATCATGGCCGATCCGTGTGCATGTCCTCCAGAGTTGCCAGAAGATCCTTCGATCCTAAGAATTCCGCTTCGATTGCCCCCAGGACAGTTGCCAAACCTTGGTCCGAAAGACGTTGAGCTCAAAGAGGGTGACATCGTCTACATCGAATCGCGCGAAACAGAAGTCTTCTATACAGGCGGACTGCTAGGTGGCGGCGAGTTTCCACTGCCGCGTGATTATGACCTAGACGTGATCGGAGCGATGTCGCTGGCTGGTGGTGGAATCTACCAGCAACAAGGTGGCGGCGGTGGAGCACTGGGCCGGGTAGGTCAAGTTCCTCCAGGTTTGGTTTACATCCTTCGCCCAACCCGATGTGGTGGTCAAGTTGCAATCGAAGTTGATCTAACACAAGCGATCAACAACCCTCGTGCAAGACCACTGATCCAAGCTGGCGATACACTGATCCTTCAGTACAAGTGTGAAGAAGAACTGCTGAACTTCGGACTTGGAGCATTCTTCACCTTCGGTGTCCAGCAAGCATTGCGGTCAAACAACTAATATGACGAAACACTTTCACTGAAAGTGAAACCCAGAGCCTCACTGTCGAACATTCGGCGGTGAGGCTTTTTTCGTTCGCTGAAGCCCAGGAACTGTCGTCCGCCTGACTACTGCGATTAAACTAAACTAGCGTTGGAATATAGATGCCTTGGCCAAACGTAAATCGCTTGCATGGCTCTACGTGTTAAAGTCTTGGTTGGTCACATCGGATCTCGGCGTGACAATGGTTCGTGTTTCTATCGGAGTGTGCCCATGAGAGGTTCAGGTGGATCAGACGGAGGCGTCTGGATGTTTATTGGTGGGCTGCTACTGGCGATTGGTGGAGCATACTTCTTTTTAGACTCAGTCCGCGTGACAACCGGGCATGCTGGCGCTTTGTCTGGCATGATGGGTGGCGGTCGTGGACATGGTCACCTCATGGATACGACGTCAATGGGCATTCTGTTTGTCCCATTCTTTGTAGGTATGTTCTGCCTGTTCGTAAATTCACGTCGCCGCTGGGCATGGTACCTGACTGGCTTGGGCATCGTGATTCTCGTGATCGAGATCCTGAGCCGGATTCAGTTCATTATCAACACCAAGCTGACTTTGTTGCTGGGCATGTTTGTCATGTTCGCAGCCGGTTGCGGTTTGATGTTCCGGTCTTACCAAGACAACAACAAACGCATTGAAGAATAACAACGAATGCGAGCGGACGACGCATTCAATTTCGAGATGGATTCTTTGGTAAAATAGAGAACGGTTGGCGTGCGACTTCGAGCAGAACCCAACCGTTCCTTTCCACCATCAGCGAACTTCGATGAAATACTTCCTTTGCATTTTTGCCGCTACGATTCTTTTCGGCTCGTCATTGCTGGCCGACGAACCTGCCGGTCAGAGTGGGATTTCTTTTCCTAAAACCGACTGGCCGTTTTGGCGTGGACCGGGATCCAATGGGCATGCTGATCCCGCTCAACAGCCGCCGGTTTCATGGAGCGATTCGGAAAACGTTCTTTGGAAGACCCCCGTTCCTGGACGTGGTCACGGATCGCCCATTGTCGTCGGCACGCGAGTTTTCCTGACCGTTGCGGACGAAGCACGTAAAGTACATTCGGTGGTGGCATTTGATCGCGCAAGCGGAAAACAAGTCTGGGAATCGGTTGTGCATCGCGACGGGTTCAAATTCAAAGGTCGATTGAACAAGAAAGCAAGTCTTGCCTCGTCAACTCCCGCATGTGACGGCACTCGATTGTTCGTCAATTTCTTGAACGGAAAAGATGCGACGACTTCTGCGATCGACTTCAATGGCAAGGTTCTTTGGCAAACCAAACTATCCGGTTACGTGGTTCATCAAGGATACGGATCTTCGCCAGTCATCTACAAAGATCTTGTTATTGCCGCTGCCGACAACAAGAGCGGTGGCGCGATAGTTGCCATGAATCGTGAGTCCGGAAAGATCGTTTGGAAAAAAAATCGGCCAAAAAACCCAAACTATCCCACTCCGATAGTCATAAACGCTGCTGGCCGCGACCAACTGGTTTTGACTGGCTGCGGTTTGGTGACAAGTTTGGAGCCCGCAACTGGAAAAGTGATCTGGGAAATGAAAGGCGCCACGACCGAGTGTGTTACGACGACTGTTTCTGACGGTAACATTGTTCTGTCCAGTGGCGGGTATCCTCGGAATCACATGGCGGCTTATCGTGTCGATGGCAGCAAGGAAGTTGTCTGGGAAAATTCTAATCGTATGTATGTTCCCAGTGTCGTTATTTCTAACGGCCACATTTTCGGAGTGCTGGATGCTGGCATCGCTATTTGCATTCGCTGTAGTGATGGAAAAGAAATGTGGAAGCAACGATTGGGAGGCACGTTCAGCAGCAGTGCAGTCTTGGTCGGTGAGATGGTGTACGTGACCAGCGAAGACGGAACGACGCATGTCTTTCGCGCGAATCCAAAGAAGTTTGTTTCCGTCGCAAAGAGCAAACTGGGTGACGAAGTTTTTGCGACGCCTGCAATCGTGGGTGGTCGATGCTACAATCGCGTCGCCCATCGCGATGGCGACAAGCGTCAAGAATACTTGTACTGTTTGGGCAAGTGATTCTTCAAACGATCCCGTCGATTCTGATCATCGAATAAAAGACATTTGCTAGTACCGCTATTCGGGGCGTCTTTTTTCCCTCAAACAATAACCCCTGTGATTTGTGGGGTGTCTGGTCGAAGATAGAGTTAGCAACGCCCTTACTTTTTGAACGGCAGAAATATGAGCGAACACTTTAATATCGATGCACCGGCGATCCAGCCTCCGACAAGCGACCCGACGCCGGAGCCGTTTGAAGTTCGTTTTGCCTCCCGTGTTGACCGTTTGCCACCGTACATGTTTGGTCGGATCAACAATTCGCTCTATCAAAAGCGGCGCGCTGGTGACGACGTGATTGATCTTGGGATGGGAAACCCGTCGGATCCGCCAGATCCCATCGTGATTGAAAAGTTGATTGAGGCAGCAACCGACAAAGGAAATCATGGCTACAGTAAATCCAACGGGATCGCCAACCTGCGCCGCGAAGTAGCCAGCAAGTACCATCGGCAATACGGCGTGAGATTGGATCCCGAAGCAGAAGTCATCGCGTGCCTGGGCAGCAAGGAAGGTTTTTCGCACATGTGTTTGGCGCTGATGGGCCCCGGCGACACGGCGATGATTCCTTCACCGTACTTTCCTGTTCACATGTACGGCGTGATCTTGGCATCCGGCAATGTGGTGTCGCTGGACGTTGCTGATCCTGACAAATTCCTGCGCAATGTTGCGTACACTTGCGAGCACATGGCGCCGCGCCCAAAAGTGCTAATTGTGAACTATCCCCACAACCCATCTTCCGCAGTCATCGAGCCAGACTTTTTTGTCGACGTCGTGCGGCTTGCAAAGAAGTATGGCTTTCTGGTGATCCATGATTTCGCCTACGCGGATGTTGCATTTGACGGATACCAACCGCCCAGTTTCTTGGCCGCACCAGGTGCCAAGGACGTTGGCGTCGAATTCACGACGATGAGCAAAGGTTACAACATGGCGGGTTGGCGAGTTGGCTTTTGTGCTGGCAACTCGGAGATGATTCGTGGGCTCGGGACGATCAAGGGTTACTACGACTACGGGATGTTTCAAGCGATTCAGATCGCCGCGATCGTCGCCTTGCGCGAAACCGAAGCGACCGTCAAAGATCAATCAGTGATCTATCAAGGCCGACGTGATGCGCTTGTAAGTGGATTGAAACGGTTGGGCTGGGATTTGGATCCTCCCAAAGCGGGCATGTTCGTTTGGGCGCAGGTCCCCGAGCCGTGGCGAAGTTCAATGAGCACCATGGACTTTGCGATGAAGCTGCTAGAAGAAGGTAACGTTGCGGTCAGCCCAGGAACAGGTTTTGGCGCAGCGGGCGAAGGTTTCTTGCGAATGTCGTTGGTCGAAAACGAACAGCGACTGCGACAAGCCGTGCGAAATATTAGCAAGTGCTTGAATCAAACAGGCGCCACCGCCCCGGCGAGTTGACCACAAGCGTACCTTTCACAAAAAAGCACCTACTGGCGATGAATCAGAACCCATCGACTGATCGATTCGGCGGCATTTATTTGTGCATTGCGCTGTTCGCCTTGGTTGATTTTCTGATCTGGCGTTTCCCACTATTCCTGACGGGCTGGCAGCGTGATGTCATCGTTGGTTTGATGATCACACAGGTTTCGCTTTCGACGCTGTGGGCAAATGTATCCAAGCACCCGCTGCCTCTGCGATTCGCCTCGCTATTTTGCTTCCTTGTGGCTACCTGGTATTTTTTTCTTGTCATCATCTTTGAAAGAGAGATCGACCATCGGTTCACAGCGATTTGGTTATTTGGTTTGGTCCTCCACTCTCTGATCATTTCAATCGCTTGCCAATCTTATTTGCGTTTCACCGAACGTGATCAGCGGCCACCGTTCGCGTTCAACCTAAATACCATTTTGTGCTGGACGGCTGTTAGCGCGGCTTGCTTTGGGATTTGGCAATTTGGAAGTAGCCGCTGGGATTGGTACTTGGATACAGACGCCATAAAATTTGGTTGGAGTTTGGCGGGTCTATTGAGTCTTGCTGCCGTCATCACTTGCCCTTGGTTGTGGGCATTTTTGCGAAAAATCTCTCAGTGGCGCGGCGATAAAATCGTCATCACAATCTGCGTCTTTGCACTGCTGTGCGTTGGCGGGATCATGGCGGCAGACAAAATCACGACCGCGAGTAAAGCTCTTTTTAGACCGCTGATTTTTCAAAACTGCTTTTTAGTGTCGGCGCTATCGGTAATCACGTTTGCTGGCCGCCGCGAGAACAGCCCAGCGAATGTTGATTGAACCGAATGGGCGCAGCTCAAGTGATCGCGTTCAAGGACCACATGGTCATCAGTACCACACGCCACGCAGCCATCGGTGTCGTCTAAGCCGGACCAATAAGTCTTCGGGTAGATCTTTCAAGTCGCTGGTGTTCGTGTTTTTCTGCACTTGATCCGTGTTGCGCATGCCGGCGATCACAGTGCTGACTTCTGGTCGTGCCAATACAAATTTCAGAGCGATATCAGCCAAGCTATATTGTTCTTGAAGCCCAAAACTCTCCAGATCATCTTGGATTGCTTGGACTCGTTGTGCTGTTTCGCGCATTCGATCACCCGCAAAATATTGGCTGCGAAAATCGTCATCAGGAAAAACGTGATCGGCATCGTACTTGCCCGTCAAAGCGCCTTCGTCCAGCGCAACACGGACGATCACGCCAGTGCCAGTTTCTGCCGCGACGGGCAATATTTGTGCAGCAGCTTCTTGATCAAAGAGGTTAAAAATCACTTGAACAACATCGACTAACCCATCGCGCATCAACTGGATCACACAGGACTGATCTTGTTCGGGGGTGCTGATTCCAATCAGGTTGATTTTGCCTTCATCCTTCAACTGTCGCAGCACCATCAGCGGTTGCGGATCGTCGTTCCACGCTCGCGTCCAGGTGTGCAATTGCAGGAGGTCAATCTGCTCGCGACCAAGATTCTTGAGCCGTTGTTGAACATTCGATCGGATGTAGGCGGCCGAATATCGGTCTTGCCAACGGCAGTAGGGGCTGGGCGGCCAGGGACCTGCGTTGGGCGGGGTCTTGGTAGCGACAAAGACGTTTTCGGTGCGTCCAGCGAGTACTTTTCCGATTATTTGCTCGCTCTTTCCGTTCCCGTAGCCTTCCGCAGTGTCAATAAAGTTGATTCCGCTATCAATCGCTTGGTTCAGTGCCGCAATCGAGTCTTGCTCCGATTGCTGGCCCCATTGTCCGCCGATCGCCCAGGCACCGAAGCCGATTTCTGACACATCGGGGCCAAGACTTGAGAGTTTTCGGAAATGCATAAAATCCCTACGAGAGCGAAAGCTGTTTTAAATTGTGCGGATTAGTAAGCGGATTCGTCCATGGCACGCCGGAACTTTCATCATTCATTCAGCGCAAATGTGAACAACTCAACTGCTAGCGTCATGATCACCGATCAATGGAATGTCGAAAACCCCTTCCCCACTACAGAGTTTCACGCGACTGCCAGTTTGACGCGCGAAATTCACACGCAACGCGGGTTTCTTGTCTGAGATGACAATGGGTGACTCAGACCCATACACCGGCACAAAATCATCATGCAATCAGTTACAAACTTGTCGATCGTGGTTCCATTGCACGAGGACTCCAAGTCGTTCGAGAGCACCCTTTTGAGCGTGCTGGAGAATCAGACCACTGACAGCGAAATTGTTGTCGTTCATGACGGTAGCTACGACGACCCGTTTGACTTGTCGGATGTTGTGAAATTTGTTCGCTCCACCAGCGACGTTCTTGTGGACATGATTGGTACGGCGCTATCAGCCTGCACCTCTGACTTGGTCCACATTCTAGGAGCCGGATTTCACGCCACACCAGATTGGACCACACCAGCAGTCAACTCTTTCGCTGGGCACGGCATTGGCGCAGTTGCGCCAGTGATACGTGACCGCCAGCGCGGCAACGTTATCACCGCAGGCTGGTCTGATGGCCGGCGGTTGATGACCGCAGTCGGAAACGGGCAAAAGAATATTTCGCCTGCAGAACTGACGAATGTGGAAGGCGTGTTTTTGCAAGCTTCGTTTTGGCGACGTGAGATCCTACGAAAGGCATTGGTTGCCGCAAGCTTCCGTGACATCGAGGCGACGTCGTACGCGATCGCCAAACTGTGTCAAACGCGAGGTTGGTCGGCCACTGTGTCGCCGGAGAGTATCATTCACATCGAGCAAGGCAGCCTCGAATCGTCCAGCAGTCGTAGCCGTGGAATTCGGCTGGGAGCAATCGCACAGGCCTTGGACACAAACGCATACGTGCCGACGTTGCTGGATTGCCTGAAGAGTGCGACGAAACGCGATGTCTTTGCAGAAATGCGCGGCCGCCGTTCTTGCCAAGCTCAGGTTCGCAAAGTCCGAGCTCAGATCGACATCGATCTTGTCCCAGCGTTTGATTCACGGCTCTCAATTTCAACGGCTTCGGAATCCAGCTACCGGCGTGCCGCGTAGCTCAGGACCGCTCGCGAGTGGTTAAGGTTGCGGAACTCGTCAAGGGCTTGTTGATTTACTGAGGCGACGGCGCTAGCAGCGGGCCTTGTGGTGATAGCGCAACCTTCGAGGCCCGTGGCTAGCGCCAGCGGCTCACAAAAATATGCCACGCAAATAAATCAACGAGCTCCCTCTACGAGAGACGTTTCTATTTGGGTAAATCGACTTTTACGACCTGTGCGTCAAACTGCTCGACGCACGCTTTGACTAGCGGGTGGTGTTCGATGTCGCGCATTCGCTGCATCCTTTCTTTGCCAGATTGCCGTTTGGGAGCGCTGGCTGGCTTGGGCGAAGAATCGGCTAAGAATGATGTTTCCAATGTCACGGTTTCTCCACACAAACTCTGGATGGCTGCCAGCATCGCAGTTTTGTGTTCTGGCATATCAATCCGCCTGGCCGCCATCTTTGCATCCGCCAAGAACATCAACCGAAGTTTATTCCCAGCTTCAAGTTCAACTTTTTTGACCGAGAGCGCGAGGGTTGCGGTCATCGGTTCCACTTGCTGTGCAGCTAGCTTCCATATTTGCTCTGCAGTTTGTGCAGAAAGATCATGAGCGCCGGTAGCAACTGCTGTCGCTGTTGTTTTGGCTTCTACAGCGGTTCCCGTGACGGTGGTCGGTGCAACTGTAGCTTGCGCAGGAACTTCGTTGTGGATTGCAGTTGTATTTTGAGCCGGCGCTGCAACAGCGGTCGTAGACACGGCATCTAAAACAGCTGCCCCCGTGGCTTGAGAGCTTGGCGCTGGGCTTGTCACATCAGGCGTGTTCGTTGGCGAAACGCTTGGCGTATCTGGCTGAGCACGGCTCGGGACTTCGGTCAGCTTGGGTTTTGGTGGGCCCGAGTTGGCAGGATCAACTACGTTTTTTTTTTGTGATGCGGGGCGCGGGCCCGCTGTTGATGTTACCTGTTCAGCACCAGCAGCCAGGTTGGCGATGTTTTGTAGGTCTGGAAGATTGCAAATCTGAATCAAACTTGCTTCCAGCAGTACACGACCATGGACACTGTGCCGAATTCGAACCAATGTTTGATCGATCAGCCCAACGACAGCCAAGACCGTTTGCAGGCCCCATTTGTCACCAAGTTCTTTGAGTTCATCGCTTAAAGCAACGGATGTGTGTCGCATCAGAGATTGGTCACAGCCAACACTGATCGCCATCAGGTCGCGAAAGTAGCCCAACAGCTGTTCGGCCAATCGTCCCGCATCAACGCCTGCATCGACCGCTTGGTCCATTTGCGTCAAAGCGCTGGCGGCGTCACGATCAGCCATCGCTTTTGCTAATCCATGCAATCGTTCATCATCTGCAGTGCCCAGCATCGCGTGGACTTGTTCGGCATTCAGATTCCCATCGCTAAAACTAAGAACTTGCTCTAGCAACGACTGGCTGTCCCGCATTGACCCAGCTGCACGTCTGGCGATCAGCTCGAGCGCGGCGTCGTCTGCTTGCGCTGATTCGGCGGTCACGATCTCTCGTAGACGGCCTACGATTTTGGTGACTTCGACAGGAGCGAAATCAAAACGCTGGCATCGACTGAGCACCGTGATCGGAATTTTCTCAGGATCCGTCGTGCAGAAAATGAATTTTACGTGTTCCGGCGGTTCTTCCAGGGTCTTTAGCAGTGCATTGAAAGCTGCTTGGGTCAGCATGTGCACTTCATCGATGATATAGATCTTGAACCGCGAACGGCTTGGACGAACACCGACGTTTGCTCGCAGGCTCCTGATCTCATCGATCCCACGATTACTAGCACCGTCGATCTCGATTACATCGACGTCTTCGCCCGAATCGATCGCAAGTGCGACATCGGATTCGTTGTCGGGAGCCGCCGAAGGTCCGCCGGGATTATTCAGTGCTTTAGCAAAGATCCTCGCGGTACTGGTTTTGCCGACTCCGCGCGCTCCGGTGAACAGGTACGCATGGCCAACGCGGTTTGTGTCAATCGCGTTCTTAAGGGCTCGGCCAACGTGTTCTTGGCCGACCAATTCGTCAAAGCCACGAGGTCGATATCGTCGAGCAACCACGACATAAGAACTGTCACTTGGGTCGGGGCGATCAGAAGGATCAGGCATCGGAGAGTCGCTTTGGCCAAAGATCGGAACGTTGGCTATCGCAGATCGCGTGCCAAGAGAGACCGCTAAAAACAATCGTTTGCGTGGTGGAGGCCACCCTTACACAAAGCTACACCGCTTATGGCTGCTCCAGTTAAGGCCTGACCAGGTTCACGACTCACAGTCGCAAGGATGACCACCATCACGCAAATCGATATTCCTAACGTGGTGCCAATTATAGCACACCGCTTCCAACAGAAAACCCACCAACAACGGATCTAGTCGGACTTGTTGTTGCCACCGCGCCGGCGTCGTCGACCACCGCCTCCTCCGCCGCCACCACGATTCTTTTTGTGGTTTTCGATATTCTTTTCAACCAACAGGCCAACGGTATCCAACCAGGTGGGGATATTTTTGCGAGGCTGTCGTTGGCGTCCGTTCTGGTCGGCTTCGTCACGTCCGCCAGATCCACGTCGTCCACGCGCTGGGCGATCATCGTCCTGCTCGGATCGGGCAGGTCGTCGGCGAGAACGCTTTTGGTCTCGGCGGATCGCTTCTGCCTCATCATCATCTTCGTGATCGTCATCAAACGAGCTTTTGGGTCGATCCAAATCGTCATCAGAGTTTTCTGAATCATCATCAAAATCCTGGCTCGCTCGACTTCGCGAACGGCCTCGACCACCGCGCCGACGTCGACGCTTGCGCGGCCGATCTTCTTCCGACTTGTCACCGTCATCAGTATCCGAATCAAGATCTTCATCAGCGTCACTGATTCCACTGGCAAAGCCTAAATCGTCATCATCGCCAAAGGCATTGGCAGGAATTTCATCTTGGGTCTGTTCTTCGTCACGTCCTCGGCCTCTTCCTCGTCCACCTCTTCGACGTCGTCCTCGCCGTTTCGAGTCACCTTGCTCGTCCGCGTCCTGCTCGCTCCGTTCGGAACCACCACGGCCCCGTCGAGGACGATCGGAGTCCGACGAATCTCGCTGCGAGTCTTCGGAATCGCGCGCCGATGGGCCGGTAGTTTGAGTGCCTTGGCTGTCCAAGTCTTGTTCAGTCATGCGCTGACGGGCACCACGTCGACGGCGGCGACGCGGTCGATCAGAGTCATCGTCAGCGGTCTTTTCACTGCGTGGCGAACGACGAGGCCGTTCCGATTCTTCGTCAGAAGCTTTTTCGCTTCGTGGTGAACGGCGTGGCCGATCAGAATCACCGTCAGAGACTTTTTCGCCGCGTGGGGAACGCCGAGGCCGTTTTGCAGGGCGCGATGGTTTTACATCCTCTTTTTCGTCGTCGTCGTCAGAGACAGTTGACCAACCAATCTCGTCATCAACCACAGAGTTGGAGACTTTTGGTTCAGAGGCAGCAAAGCCACTTGATACATCATTGTCGTCCGCTTCCTGGTCAGAGTCATCAACAAGCTCCGCATCCTCAATCGGATCATCGCCCAGGTCCAAGCCAAGACCGATTCCGAATCCTGGTGATTTCTTCTTAGGACGACTGGGTTTGGGAGCTTTTTTAGAAGCAGATGCTTTGGGCTGCGCCGTTGGTGGTTTCACAGCTGGACGCGGCGGCGGCTCCGCAGCATCGACACCCAGTTCACTGGCGAGTTCACCCCAAGCCGAATTGCTTGCCTCTAAGCTCTCGTCGTCGTTGGAGTTGCTTGCCGTTAGGTCTTCTTGGGTGACTTCCGCCACTGCTGCATCGGCGGCTTCGGGCTGAGTCAATTCGTCGATGGTTGGCTTTCTGGTAACTTCGCCAACAAGATCCTCTGCCTTGGGGCCTGTGTTTTCCACTTTGCCAGCCAAGTCTTCTAAGTTCGGATCGCTTTTGCGTGTACCGAATCCAGGTAGACTTGGCATTTTGACTTTGGACGTCAAAGCCGAAATCACATCGCCAGCTTTCGCCCCCAAGTTTTTTTCTTCGCTAGGCTTAGAATCGGTGGCCTTAGTTTTTTCGTCCTCAGCAGCTGGCTGCGCTTCCTTTTTAGGTTTTTCTTTTTTGGGGCGTTCTTTTGGTGGCTCAGTGGGCCCAGGAGTGCCAAGGATATTTGAGATTTGATTCCAGTGTTTATCAGATGACATGAATGTTTGTTTTGTTTTGTATCGCGTTGAAAGCCCGCGAGAGTGGCAGGCTGGGTAAGGTTGACCTGTTCTGGTCGCTAACATGATGGGTGCCGACAGATTGAGTGGCACTCGCGAATGATCATTTTTTGTATTTGCGGCCTTTAGTTTATACCCCTTTGAGTTTTCCACCCCAAGGCCGACAATCGGATTGGTCGGTTAAAGATGTCAGATTCACGTAAAAATAGAGGTTCTGGGAGTTTAGTGCTTCGTCCATTCATCGTCTTTGGGACGCGACCGGAAGCCATCAAGTTGGCACCTGTCGTTAAAGAATGCCTGAATCGGCCCGATCAAGTTGCCCCCATTGTGTGCAGCACCGGTCAGCATCGCGAGATGTTAGACCAGGTATTAGGGTACTTTGAGATTCAGCCAGATTTAGACCTTGGATTGATGAAACCCAATCAAACCTTGGCCGGGCTGACCGCTGGATGCGTCCAAGCGGTTGATGCTGCGATCAACCAGCACAATCCTGACTGCGTGGTGGTTCAAGGCGATACGACGACGGTAATGGCTTCGGCGATGGCCGCTTTTTACCACAAGCTGCCGGTCGTTCATGTCGAAGCCGGTTTGCGAACGGGCGATATCCTGTCGCCGTGGCCCGAAGAATTCAATCGGCGTGTCGCTGGCATTGTGACGTCGCTGCATTGTGCTCCAACACAGCGTTCCGCCGACGCGCTGCTGAACGAAGGCATTCCCGAAACGAACGTCCGTGTCACAGGCAACACGGTGATCGACGCTTTGTTGCAAACTGCCGAACGCGAAAGAGCAGACGATTCAAGGTGGCGTGAAATGTATCCTGCTGCGACAGCTGAATCGGTTGTGTTGATCACGGGACACCGCCGCGAAAATTTTGGTCAAGGGCTAGCTGATACTTGCGGCGCGATTTCGGATTTGGCGAAAGCTCATCCGCAGACACAGTTCATCTATCCGGTGCATTTGAATCCGAAAGTCAAAGGTCCGGTGCACGAAATGTTAGGCGGGATCGAAAATGTTCATTTGATTCCACCTGCCGACTATCCCCAGTTCGTTTGGTTGATGGATCAAGCTTCCGTGGTCTTGACGGATTCGGGTGGCGTTCAAGAAGAGGCACCGTCGTTGCGCAATCGCGTTTTAGTCACTCGCGACAAAACGGAGCGCCCCGAAGCTGTTGATGCGGGGCTGGCCGAATTGGTTGGCACTGACCGCAAGTTGATCGTTGAAAAAGTAAGCGAGGCTTTGCAGCAAGCCGGTGACAACAAGGGCACGGTTGATTTCGCAAAGAATCCTTATGGTGACGGCTTCGCTTCGAAACGGATTGTCGACTGGATGCTCGAAGCATTTGCGTCAGAAACCCGCGGCTGATTCGCGGCGTTTGCACAACACGCGCACGTGTTCCAGCCATGCACTTTATCTAACCTGATCGTTCATTTTTCATTTAGCAAATTCCATTAACACAAAGGAACCTTCCCATTTTTGAATCAGAAACCACACTCGTTTCTTTTGCGATCGGCTACCTGAAAACGATTGCCGCCGACTTAAAAGATGACGACCTGACCACGATCACAGAGTCGACTGGAAAGACGCCGCAATGGATCCTTGGCCACCTACACATTGCGTCCGAATTCGGCGTCAAAATGCTGGGCCATGAACCTGCTTGTGGTGACGACTGGTTTGCAGCGTACGGCCCTGGCAGTCAACCGGGCGCCGAAAACGCACCTGAATTCACGGTTGCAAGTGTGCTTGCAGTCATCGAAAAAGGCTATGACAGGCTTTTAGAGCTGACGAAGAACGCATCGAAGGAAATGCTTGACGAGAAGCATGGATTCGCACCGTTGGAGCCAGCAATCATGACGAAAGGCGATTTCATGTCTCATTTGTTGACAACACATATCACCTATCATCTGGCGCAATTGTCTGCCTGCCGACAAGCCAAAGGAATGTCCCCCGTTTTCTAGGGTGCATTCACTTTCCGGATTCGTCTTTCAGCCCATCCATCTTGCTTGCCACAGCGCCTTTGGGTGCTTTGGGCCAAGGTGTTTCGCCGGGCGCCCATTTTTTGGGTTGTGTCGCTCGGATCTCGTCAACGGCACGAATCAACCAAGCGGGAACATCCTGCTGCTCTTGTTGACCGTACACATACGGCAACGGTGGGTCCATCAATAATGGCTTGTCGCCCAATGGCGGACGTTCTTTGCCAACTTTTGTTACACGCGCCCGCAACTTCGCCACAATCTCTTTGTTTTTCATGGCGATATCGGTGTTCTCCGATGGATCAGTCCGAATGTTGTACAAAGCATCGCCCATCAATTTGTGATCACCAACACGAATGGTCGGAAGTCGAACGCTTCCGGCGACATCGTAAACAATCTCTTTGCGTTTACTCTCTGCGCCCTGAAACAGCATGGACGTCATGTCGATACCATCGATCGCGCGTTCTTGTGCATGCTTGCCTTCAGCCAAACTGATGAACGTGGGATAAAAATCTGCAATGAACACCAAGCCGTTCTTTTGCGTGCCCGCTTTCGTGTGACCTGGCCACCTTAGAATCGCCGGCTGGCGCACGCCGCCTTCAAATGTCGTGTTCTTTGTTCCGCGAAACGGCTTGCTCATTTGTTCAAGAACCGGGCCGTTATCATTTGTAAAGATGAACAATGTGTTTTCACGAAACCCGCTGGCATCAATCGCTTGATCAATTTTCCCTACCGCAGAATCTAAGCTCGCAAGCATCGAATGTCTGATCGCAATTGGATCGTCTTTGTCGCCATCAAAATTGGGCGGCGGATTCAACGGACCGTGCACGGCATTGAACGCCACGTAAATAAAGAATGGTCGGTCATCGTCTTTCCTCGCCTGAATGACTCGTTCCGCCTCCGCGGCGATCAGGTCGGTCGCATACCCGCTCTCGTTCACAGGCTTTTGGTTGCGGTGCCAATCGTAAACCGCGAACCGCGCAGGAGCGTTATGCACAATCGTCTTGCTGAAGTAATCGATGCCCCACGCATAGTGTCCGTACTGATGCTCGAATCCTTGCCCCATCGGTAGATGCTCGGGCAACCACTCACCCAAATGCCACTTGCCAAGCAACGCGGTAAAGTAGCCAGCCTCTTTCAATGCCTCCGCCACCGTTCGTTCTTCTGTATCCAGAGCATGGATCCGGCGCGTTGGTTCGCCGCGTTCGTTGTGCGCCAGTTTTAGTCCCAGCTTTGCCAAGTAGCTTGGTTTTCCAAAATCTTCCGAGCGCCAATCGCTCCACGTTCGAAACGCATACCTGCCCGTCAGAAAGGCCGCGCGAGTCGGTGCACAAACGCTGTGTGTATAGAATTCATTCAAGCGCATTCCTTCGCTCGCCAACCGATCCATGTTTGGTGTCAAGCTTGGTTTCCCACCATTGAATCCCGGTTGGTTCCAGCCCATATCGTCTGCTAAAATGAAAACAATATTCGGACGTGCACCGACAGGCGATTCCGCCAAAGCGTTGGTTGCCTGCGTGCCAAACAAAGCCGCTGCAATCAAAAAGCAATGAGCAAAATTCAATCGACTGGTAAGTTGAAACATCAATGAAGCCGTGATTTTAAAGTTGATGGCAAGCCCCAGATTAGTTCATAGTGGGATAGGCTTCCAGCCGGATGGAAGCCTATCCCGCTGATTTTCGGCGGCCACGGCCTTTCGCTGTTTGTGCACAATTTCGTTAAACCTGACCATGAAAAACTTCATTGCATTTTCGAGTTTCTGTTTGTTGGGGATGGTTGCCACGACCGCTCGCTCAGAGCGTCCAAACATCATCATGTTTCTGATCGACGATCAGAACCCATCCAGCATCGCTGCTTTTGGGGGCGATACCTACACTCCCAATCTCGATCGTATGGCCAGCGAAGGAATGAAGTTCACTCGCGCCTACGTCAGCAGCTCGGTTTGTACGCCATCTCGATACAGCTTCTTGACCGGTCGGTTTGCTGGTAACTCGCATAGCAAACTTTACGCCGATGCGGTCGGTGGCAAAGAGAATCAGGGGCTTCCCAATTTTAATGTCGCACTGGAACGCGACAACATGAACGCTGGAAATGTTCTCCGTGAAGCCGGCTATACCACAGGGTTCGTCGGGAAATTTCACCTGACTTCAGAATTGGATTTTCCGGAATTCTACAAAGGGAAAAACAAATGGATCAACATTCCCA
>CAYNNP010000017.1:0-29360 GCA_964398215.1 uncultured Pirellulaceae bacterium
GTAGTCGCGCGAGAAGTGTGACCGATTGTTAGGCAAAACTCGTAGCGGAAGTCGCCAAGACTTCCGGCAAACCTTTGAGCCGCAGGGCGATAGCCCCGGTTTCGAGCGCAACCAAGGCGTCAACTGGTTTAGAACACCCAAGGCCGTGCTTGCTTGATCACAAGCTTGTCATCTTTGGTGATCTTGAACTCAATTTCCATCGCAAATTTTGGGTCTTCCTTATCTCGCTTGTAAAGCCTAGCAAAGCGAGCGTGGATGTTGCCGAGTTGCTTCCGAAGTGCAGCAAGGTGTTTGTCGCTCAGTAGCTTGGCCCCTTCGGCAACATCGCTCGAGCGGCGAACAATCTGTGAACCGTCGCTTTCCCACCAGCCAAGTAGAACCTCTTCCGGAGATGACTCCTTGTCGGGATTCGTCACCATATCTTCACCGGCTTGCGTGTTGATGTAGTAGTTGCCCTGGCTCTCGTACAAAATGTCTTCGGTTACCGCGACGCCGTTGGCTTTCTCTCCCTTGTAGTTGGGATGCAGCAACACGCCCATCGCTGTGGCCTTGTGGTCGATCCGATAGAACTCGCGCTCTTCAAACGCACGGAAATTCCAAAGGCTCGCAAACACTTGCTTCACGGTTTCCGCAAGGTGCCCTTCATCTGGCTTGTGCGTGTACGAATCATACAAACCCGCGCCGCTGAAGCCTGGTAGGTCCTCGTTATTGGTGCTGGAGCGACAGCGAATGGATGTCCCCTCAGGAAACGATTGATGGACTTTGGCCAGCGACTCCATCATCGATTCAGGCATCTTGCCCTTGCGGATCGCTTTTCGCAGCTTGCTAAGTTCCTTCTTTATGTCGAACTTTGCGTCCGACGAACTCTCGATTAGCTGGTCGATTTTCTTGTAAAAATCATTGTGCTTCATGAACTGATCGTAGAAATGAAACGGCACGGCGTGGCCATCGGGAAGCGTTCCTGCGGGCAACTTAAACTCGTGCATGGCAGACAGGTTCGCTGCCTTTGATCCAAACGCATCGGATCCTTCAAAGCCAACGTCTGCCAGACTCAGGATCTCTTGTTTGGCAAGGTTCCGTACCGGTGTCTGTGGTTTTGCCGGTCGCATACTTTCAAAATGCTTGTCGACCTCCGCCTTGGTCGCTTCGCGAATCGAATAGCCTTCGTCCGAAACTTTGTAGTTGACGAACTTGCCAACCAGAGACGCAAGCTGTTTGTCCTTCAACGCGCCGTTGATATACGCGTTGGGAACCTTGTCCTGGATGGCTCGCAGATTCACGTGTGAAAGCGGAGTCTGCCGCACTTCGGTAATCACACCAGCCACGCGAGGCATTTGGTTCGGCAACGTCTTGCAGATCACAACGTCACGGGGCGACGGTCGCGCGTCGTTGTCCATGATTCGCAAACGGCCGAATGATTCTGCCGAGTTCAGCGGCAAGAATGCGATCCGTTTGTAAAGATGTTCGTCAAGGTGGACAGCCAAATTTCCAGCCGCGTACTGTTCTTTTTCGCTCTCGTACCGTTGCAGATTTCCTTGCAACGGATGAAACGATAGCTTGCCCTTCATGAATGGCATGTGTTCAAGCAATATATCGTAGACGAACTTCATTTCCTTGAAGGTAAACGAATCGTTCGGCTGAAAGTCCATGGTGTATAGACCAGCGGTTCCGTCGGGCGCCTGAATTCTGGGCAAGTACGTTAGTGCGCCCCGAACTCGGCTGCTGATGCCTACCATTCCCATCCATGGCGGATGTGCCCGATGGTTGGTCGTGTTCATGAAGTAGACATCAGCGTTGTCCTCGTACGGATCACTGATGATGAACTTCACGAATTCGAGATTTGCCAAGTACGCGTCGCGTTTGACGTCGGGGCCTTTGTATGAAAGTTTCTCGAATTCTTCGCGAGTGTTGATCGTCGCGACGCCCATTTCGTATTCAAGCTTTTCCGGTTCAATCTTCTCGCGTGAACTGCCGCCGAACCCACCGCCGAAACCGCGCTGTGCAAGAACATCGGTGGGACACAGAAAGAAGGAACAAAGAACCGTTGCCAATACAATTTGCCGAACCATGCGTTATGAATCCTCAGATACGAAAGCGTCAACCCCGTGAATTAACATGATCTTAATCTAAAAGTGTCGTTTGATTCACCCGCAAGCCATCTTCGTTTGACTGACTGGATCAAACACTTGGGTACAAGCTTGCCAACTAATGCGGCGGCAGAGCCCGATGGCACTTGCTTTAGTACCAGTCATCAAAAGAAATTAGCCCGAAGGGCGACACAAGAAGTTGTCGCGTTTCCGGCTTTTGCGGGAGCAATCGCTATCGGTGGCGTGCGCCACCGGCAGGGTATGTGGGGCTCTTCGGGCTGGCTTAGCGGACGCCGTGATATCGACGAATTTCTTTTTCCAGCTGAACATTGGTCTGGTAAAAGTTGGTCAGTTCTTTCTTGACGCTGGTATATTCGGTATTCAAACCAGTAGCAAACTTCTGGATCGATTCCCGCTCCACGCGTAACTGATCACGATCTTGTTCGAGTTTTTCTTTGTCGGCTTGCTCACTGACTCGGATGGCATCGGTTGCCGCAATGGCGGCATCCAAGATAGTCTTATCGTACTCAAGTTCTTTCAGCCGATCATCAAATCGTTTAATGTTGAGTGGGAGGTCGCGAAGCAGCGCGCGGTAGTTGTTCAGCTGACGAACGTAGTATGTATTTTTCAGCTCAACGACACCATCGTCGATCAACTTCTCGGCTGCTTCGTGCTTCAGGGTGATGATTTCGCCTTTGCTAAAGCTAACGCTTCCGTTGTCATCGCGTTGTAGTCGGCTATCGACTGAGCGACCGGAATCATCAAAGAATCGTTCTTCCAATGCACTGAATTGATTCGGGCTATCAACAATGATCGTGTGTTTTTTGATGAATTCAACTTTCACCCAACGTACTGGTGGAGGCACGTCTGTACGTGCTTTGCCATCATCGCTGTAGGCGGTCTTTGTTTCTGGCAATATTTTCGGATTCGACAACAGTCCATTGACTAAATTGCTATCGACCCGTCCAAAGATGTTCTCTTCATCAGCCTCGCTGCCTTCCGCGATGAACACGTCGTGCGAATCCAGTGGCAGGAGTTCGTATACGGACCATTGCACGGCTTGCCCATTTTGAATCCGATCGATTTGGGATTTTTCCAACGGTGACGTTGGTTGCAGTGTTACCGAGGTCGGTGTTGCGCCGCTAACGAAAAACTCGCCGAGGTAAAACACTGGCAGAGGTTTATCGCCAGCCCCGTTGACCAAGGCTTCGGCAAAACCGTAAACGATCATGCCGTTATCGATCAGTGGTTGGGTTGGTCCAGGAGCGGCGGCTTCTTCGGCAGGTTGACCAGGAATGCCGGGAGCTTGTTGCTGTGCTTCGGTCAGCTGGATGTTCTGTGGATTCCTACCGTTGCTTACCAGGCCAAACCAGTGACGGCCAGCTTCCAGGCCTGTTTTGTCTAATTCGCGACGAAGCTCAATCAGACTGCGGCCAGCTGAGGCATCATTGGGATCTCCGTTGCGAAGAATGTTGTTTTGTTCAAGTACCTCTTGCAGCTCTTTCTCTGAATCCACCTTGAACTTGTGCCAAGCCGTTCGAGACTTCAAAACGCCGGCAGTCGGAAAGGGAAAGATCATCGCCAAAATCATCAGCAACACAGCACCAACGATCTGGAACCAACGCCAATGCTTTGCAGACTTCCATACGAACACGATGAAAGCGATGAAGACGAGAAGCAAGACTCCGATGATGGCGAAATTCATAACGGTTACTGGTACTCTTGCACGTCGTTCCTGGAGCCCGCGAAGCGTGCGAGCGAAAATCAGCTGAAAAGTAGGCGAAATCGCCTCACTGGATAGTAAGTTGGGCACTTTGTAGCGTCAAGCAATTCTCTGCTTTCAGCGGTTTTTCTATAGATTGCGTTCATCTTTGGGAGCTCAGATTCCGTCCGTATGGCCCTCTGGCATCCGTGATAACCGGTACAACCGCGCCAACGAGCCCGCCGGACCCGTCGAATAACCGGCCTGACCCCATTAAGTATTAACGACAGCACCCTCGTTTGACGAACTCGTTGACGAAGGAATCGGCCGAATCAATTGGGACGATTCTCTGACTGAAATCGAATTCAATGTCTGCGATGGTTAACGTGAACATGACAGCATTCAGCCGTAAATGCGTGATTCTACTGATTCTTGGGACTTTAACGCCCGGCTGCCACCGGTCTTATTACCGCAAGCAGGCTGATCTGGAAGCTCACGCGTTAATTGCCGAAAAATCTCAACATGTGGCTCGACCGCCGGTCACGCCAGTGCGAATTGATATCGACCCGCGTAGCCGGATGTTCAATCCGTTCGACTTGGATTTCCAGCCAATGCCACTGGATGACCCAGCATCGCATCGATACATGCAGTGTGTTGATGGTCGGCGCGGGTACCCCATGTGGCACGCAGCGGGTACGACCAATTCGGTTGAGAACCCGGAGTGGTGGAACTTCTTGCCGTTGGACGAAGACGGTGTGTTGGTACTGAATGCTGAGAATTCCGTACAGATCGCACTGTTGCATTCGCCGAACTATCAAGGACAGCTAGAGCAGTTGTATCTTTCGGCGTTGGACGTGAGTAGTGAAAGATTCCTGTTTGACACACAGTTGTTTGCCGGCAGCGGCGCCTCGTTTTCAACCCAAGGCGGAAGTGGTCAACCAGACAATTCGTCGTTGCAATTGGGTACTCGCTCAGTGAGCCTACAACGTGCTTTTGCCACTGGCGGAAGCTTGGCCGCGTCGGTTGCGAATAACATTGTCTGGCAATTGAGCGGTTCGTCGTCTCGAGCCACATCAACCGTTTTTGATTTCACTATCTTGCAACCGTTGCTACAAGCGGCGGGACGCGATCAGGTCTTGGAGCGACTGACGCTAGCGGAGCGACGGTTGTTGTCGAACGTCCGCGCCTTTGAGAGGTACCGGCGCAGTTTCTTTTTGAATGTGACGATCGGTCGTGGGATCGAAAGTACCGTGCAGCGTAGTGGCGGTGTATTCGGAGTCGGCCTGGGAGGATTCTCGGGACTTGGTGGCGGCTTTGCTGGTCTCGCTGGCGGCGGTGGTGGAGGTTTCGGCGGTGGCGGCGGCGGAGTTCCACAGGCTGGCGGGTTCTTTGGCTTGCTACAAGATCAACTGCAGATTTTGAACCAACAAGAAAACATCGCACGGCTCAGCGAGAATCTATTGGTCTTGGAAAACACGTTGATCGAGCTTTTGACCACGATCCCCGACGATCCTGAAGAAATCATCCGTCAGCGTTTGCAAATTGCCCAAGCACGTTCGGCTTTGCTTGCTGGACAGCAAGGCTTGCTGACGCAACAAGCCGGCTATCAGGCATCATTGGACGGTTTCTTAGGAACACTTGGATTGCCTCCGTACGTCTGTGCTCGTGTTGAAGATCCGTTGTTGGAGCGATTTGAGTTGATTGACCGTCAGCTCCGCGGCCGACGCGAAGACTTGATTGCGGTTCGTACAGCTGTTGGAGAGTTGAATATCCAATTGTTGGAGCAAGGGAAGATCGAAAAGGACGAAAAAACGGGGCTGCCTACCACCACGCTGAAGTGGAGCGAAGGTGTGGCTGCCAGCATCGCTCAGCTGCGAGAGGAAATCCAACCACTTGTTGACTTCAACGAAATACTGATTCAAGAAGACTTGCCACGAATCGATCAAGACATCGAGAATTTCGCCCAGGCGATTCAGAAACGCCAATCACAGAATACGACTCTGAAAAAACTGTACGAGCTGGAACAGGAAAGTATTTGTACGTTGTTGAACATCAGCGAAGTCGATGAAGTGATCTTTGAAATCAGTGAACTTCCAACCTTGAAAAATCAGCTGCGTGAAGACTTCGGAAAACTTAAAGAGCGTTTGGAGTCCTACGACAAGCGATTGCGAAAACTAAACGCGACTCTGGATAAGTATGTTGACCTCGATGGAGATGGTTTGGACCCTGCTGATCTAGCCGATAAAGTACGAGACGATATCGTGCTCGCATCACAAAATGTGCTCGCTGATTTAGGGGATGACGTTCTGACGCTGCAACTGATTCAGGCTCGAGCTCGCACGGAAAGCGTCATCTTGCCTGAAGTCGAGATGGATCCGCCGACCGCGTTCCAGATTGCTCGTCGGAATCGCCGAGACTGGGCGAATGCAAGAGCTTCATTGGTCGACTCTTGGAGACTAATTGAGTTCAATGCCGATAACCTTGAGAGTACCCTGGATCTTGAAATCAATGGTGGAATTGGTGGCAGCACCCTGAATCCGCTGGGGCTGGACACCGACACCGCCAACTTGTCGATGGGGCTTTCGTGGGACGCACCCATCACGCGACTACAAGAACGGAACACGTATCGTCAATCATTGATCGAATACGAAGGTGCCAAACGCAACTACTATCAGTTCGAGGATGGCATCTGGAGTCTGCTTCGTGGTCAAATCCGTCAACTTCAGTCCAACCGATTGAACTTTGAACTGGGCAGGCAGTCCGTGCGGATCGCAGCCGCCCAGATCGAATTGAATGAGGACATTCGTTCGTTCCGCGATGCACGTGGATTGAGCAGTGGTCCAACCGCGGCACGCGATACGATCTCGGCGTTAAGTGATCTGTTGAACGCGCAAAACTCTTTGCTGAATATCTACGTCAACTACGAAGTCGTACGACGTGGTCTCGATTTCGACTTGGGGACGATGGAAATCACGCCGGAAGGTATGTGGATCGACCCAGGTAAAATCTCTGCCGAAGATTTGCTGACACGCACTGGAGCGTCACACGTTCATGGATGTGGTTGCACCAAGTGTGGCTTGCGTTTGCACTATCCACCTGAAGAACAGATCTATGGGCCGACTTACTATGCTGAACAGTCCGAAGCCATGATCGAGTCAGGACAGCATGCTCCTGTCACGATCGAAACGCTTTCCGAGTCAACGGAGATGGACGACCGGCAAGCGCCTCCTGTATCAGGCATGATGCCGCTGCCGGTACAAATCGATGAAAACGCTCCTCCAGTACCGATCACGGTGCCGCTGGATGATCCAGTGCTTCGTTTCGGTCAGAAGTGATCAATCGATTTGCAAATTCACGAAACAGCCCTCGCTTGAATAGGCTCGGGGCGAGGGCTCTGTTCATTTAGGATCAGCCGCAGGCGTACCACCGGCCTGCCGAAACTGATTCAGCTTGGGTTGCAATTTCATTGCGGTTTTCATCAAGACCGGGCTTACATCTGAGTTTGCCATGGTTTCATAGATCTTTGAATTGAGAGGTTGCACAAGCTTGTTCGCAGTGACTGCTAAACCATTGCGAAAAGCCTCCGATTTGCCTTCGAGTTCGGCAGCGATTTCACCAAGTTTTGCGTCGATGATTTTCAATTCTGGCAAACGCTCTTCGGCAATCGCTTTGCTTTCGACGCCAGTGAAAACTACATCAAGCTTTTCTAACTGTGCGGTTAGCCTATCCGACATTTCGGTCAAACCAGGTATCTCGATTTCGCCCAAGTCAAAATCGTCAGCACCAAGGTCCAATAGGTCATCATCAACTTGCTCAATGTCCTTCTTGTCATCCTTGTTCAACACGGTGTAGCCGATGTAGCCAAGTGCACCGATCAGCAACGCGGTCGCTAAGACTTTTACGATCCCAAGTCCGGCAGGCGATGGCGAGGGTGATGGAGGATTTGGCGCACTGGTCTTGTCGGCGGGCGAAGCGATGCCCAATGCACCCAAGCCCATTTCGTCTGAGATTCCCGGTGGCAGTGCCTTTGCAACGTGATCTTTCTGGTCCATTAACAATGACGCGAAACCGTTTGCGTCCAAGCCCATCGAACGTTTTTGTTTCCCTAGAAAGCTCATGATCAGTGGCAGAGCCAAACCTAAAAGACCCGATGTCGACTTTCCACCCATGCCAGTGAACTTGCTGATCAACCCCATGATCGCGCCGATCTTGTCGCCGAAAATCATGCTGACCAATCCGCTGCCCATGTTAGAAATCCCACTGGAATCTCCAGACAACATTCCTCCGACTTTGTCTAGCAAGCCGCCATCGTACTCGTCACTGTCAAGAGTTTGGTTTAGCTGCTCGAGCCCACCAGGGTCCGACGCTTTCTTCATCAGGCCGCCCAAAACTGTCGGCAACAAAGCGTCAAGACCGCCACGCGTGGCGTCCTCTGACTCACCCAGTTGTTTTCCCAGTTGACCTGTTACGCTTCCTAGAACTTGATCTTTTAGTAGTTCCATCAAGTTGGTTGACATTCAATTCCCTATGAAGATTTTGCTGATTTCGAATTTTGGACTGCTAAGTAAGGTAACGCGGAAAGCTGCCCAAGTTTGTGCTTACAAACATCAAAAAAACGTTATTGCCCGCATCTACTGTCCATGCGAACACTCTTTCGCGGCCAATGGCAGCTAGGCCACCTGACCCAGTCTCTTGTGCGCGAGGTGCTGGGTACAGCGAATCCGATGGCCCGTTCAAGAAGCGAGCTTACCTATCTTGAATCGTCGCTGTGTTCTTTTTCCATCTGCTTGAGTACTTGTTGTTGCCGCATCCGGAATCTTTCTTTTTGCTCTTCGGTCAGACAGTCGGCGCAGCGATGACACTGAACTCCGAAAACATAGTCGGGATGCGTTTGTTCTTCTTCGGAAACCGGCCAGCCGCACGCAAAGCACATCACGTGCTCGCCGACCTCCAAGCCATGGCCGACCGCAACCCGTCCATCAAAAACGAAGCACTCGCCAATCCACTTTGATTCTTCCTCGGGAACCTGCTCCAAATATTTCAAGATTCCACCACGAAGATGGTAGACCTCTTCAAACCCCTTCTGCTTTAGCAGGGCGGTGGATTTTTCACAGCGGATTCCACCGGTGCAGAACATCGCTACTTTTTTATGCTTGCTAGGATCCAAGTTTTGGTCGACGTAATCAGGGAATTCGCCAAACGTATGAGTGTCCGGATCCATCGCTCCTTCAAAGCTGCCGATCGCGATTTCGTAGTCGTTGCGGGTATCAATCAAGACCACGTCAGGATCCGAAATCAATTCGTTCCAGTCCTTTGGATCAACATACGTCCCAACGGCGTCATTTGGATCGATCCCGTCGACGCCCATCGTGACGATTTCTTTTTTCAAGCGAACACGAGAGCGTTTGAAGGGTGATTCATCGCAGTACGATTCTTTGACCTCCAGCGCCTCGAGCCGCGGGTCGCTTCGCAGATACGCTAAAAGTGCATCGATGCTTTCTCGTGAGCCAGCAACTGTACCGTTGAGACCCTCGCTGGCCAGCAACAGAGAACCGCGAACCTGAAGCTCGCAGAGTTTGGCCAAAAATGGTTCGCGAAGCGACACGTAGTCATCAAGGCGAACGAATCGATACATCGCCGCAACGACCACCGAGTTTTCGTTCGCATTCATGATCAACTATCCCGCTAACTCTCAAAACATGCTTACTTGAAGCATTAAACCAGCATGCGAAGTGCTGCCATCGCCGCTGAATAATCAGGCTCTTCGGTAACTTCGCCAACGATTTCTTTGTATGCGATCTTGCCTTCTCCGTCCAATACGATCACGGCTCTGGTCAACAGTCCCAATTCCTCGATCGTCAAACCATAATCGCTACCAAAACCATGAGTCTGGTAATCGCTGGCGGTTCGCATTTTTACGTCTTCGGCTCCACAGAATCTTGCTTGAGCGAATGGCAGGTCACGACTAACTGTTACTGAGTTGATCTTGTCGCCCAGTGCTCCAAGCTCCTCGTTAAACTTTTTGGTCTGCACAGCACACACTGGCGTATCCAAACTCGGTACAACGCTGATGATACTGGGTTTGCCCTTCAGATCGTCTAAGGTCAGCGTTTGAATTCCAGCGTCGGCATAGTGCAAAGTGAACGCTGGGGCATCGGCGCCAACAGCCAAATCGTCGCCTACTAAGGTCATTCCGTTACCCTTAAATGTGATTACACCAGATCGGCTCATTGTCCTGTCTCCGTAGCGGTAGAATAAATGTTCGTTTGTGATTGTGCATTGCAGTGGTACTTGTTGCCACGCTGACAAAGTATGACGCGGAATACCTATGCCGGGAATGGGGCCAGCACTCCCCAGGGGCTCTTTGAAACCAATGAATAGTAAACGAAACACAGTCCTCGCCGTGATGTTTTTGATTGCCAGCCAATCTGGCGATTGCTCCGCGGCCGAATCACGCTTTTACCACAGTGATTCCAACGCCCGTTACTTGCACCACATCGATTTGTATGACGCCAATAATCGAAAGATCACGGCCGATTCGACAACCCCCTATTCATCGGTCAAGACGTGCGGTCGCTGTCATGACTATGAACAGATCTCACATGGCTGGCATTTCAATGCCTTTGACCCAGAGTCGCTGGGCGGTCGCTCGGGCGAACCATGGATTTGGAGCGATCCACGAACGGGCACACAACTACCGCTGAACCTGCGCGGTTGGAAAAATGGATTTGATCCCAAGGCGATTGGAATCAGTCAGTTTGAAATGGCTAGCCAGTTTGGTGCTCGGATTCCAGGAGGCGGAATCGGGATGGCCCCCGAATCGGTTGCAGAAGAGAAAGAACCCGATAGTGATTCCGAGCCAGCAGCGGAACCGAAAAAGTCAGCTCGTTGGGGTTTCTCTGGGTCGTTAGAAATTGACTGCATGGTCTGTCACGCGGTTTCCGGTGCCTACGATTTCAATGCCCGTCGAGAGCAAATCACACAAGAGAATTTTGCTTGGGCTGCCACTGCTGCTTTGCGTTTGGGCAAAGTCGATGGGAACGCGTCGCGCATCAAAGACGATGCTGATCCAGAAGACGAATCTACCAAGTCAAAAATTCCAACGGTCACGTACGACAAGGCACGTTTCGGTGCAGACGGTACGGTGTTTATGAATTTGGTTCGTCAGCCACAGTCGAATTCTTGCTACCAATGTCATAGCAGCCGGACGGTCGAATCAGATGGTATCGCAAGTCGATGGAATCATGACGAAGACATTCATTTGCGGGCGGGAATGGTGTGTGCCGATTGTCATCGCAACGGGATTGATCATCACATCACCCGAGGATTTGACGGCGAGGAAAACCCAAGCGAACAGAGCGTTGCGACGTTGTCATGCGCAGGATGTCACCTTGGCGCCGATCACGCCGGTGCGGATGGCGAGGTTCATCCCGATATGCTTGCTCGCGCGGGTAGGCTTGGTTCGCCGCAGCCGATTCACGCAGGATTGCCTCCGCTGCATTTTGAAAAATTAACTTGCACGGCATGTCATGGTGGGCCGGCACCGCGTGACCAAGCACTGCGAGTGATGACGTCGTTGTCACACGGTTTGGGCCAGAAAGGACATCGCACCGGAAATGAACTTCCGTTGATCGCGTCGCCGGTGTACGCAAAAACCGAATCCGGAGCGGTCGCACCCCATCGTGCAATGTGGCCCGCTTTTTGGGCAAAGATTGTCGATGGAAAAGCGATTCCTATCTCGCCGCCCAAAGTTTATGACCTTACGCGACGTGGGCTGCGAGTTCGAAAGAGCTTTGCCGAAGACATTTTCGATCCCAAGGTCAGCAGTAAAACGTTAAAGGAAATTTTGGGCGAAGATCGCTACAAGATTCCTACCGAACAACAGACCGACGACGAACGCAAGAAGATTCGTGACATAAAAGCCGCCGATGGGTTGAAGGCGTTCAACGAAAAGGTCTTCAAAGCATTGGAATCGCTGGAGAAAGAACTTGGAGTTGAGCAAGCCGCTTATGTATCGGCAGGCCATGTCTACGCTCGCGGCGATGAGCCGAACACGCTTGAAAAGATCAAACTATCGGACCCATCGGCGATTGAAATGGTTCGTTGGCCGACGGCGCACAACGTGCGTCCCGCTGGCTGGGCACTTGGTGCAGGTGGATGCGTCGAATGTCATTCCGAAGAGGGAAAGATGTTCACATCAACCGTGACAGCGATTGGCCCCGGTCCCGATCAAGGCGGACCGGTCGCCATGGCGACGCTGCAAGGCATCGATCCCGACCAACGCTTGGCTTGGAACGAATTGTTCAAAGGACGCAAGTCGTTCAAGTATATCGTTGGCGGCGCGATTGTGATCATGTCGATGGTGTTGATGATCGGCGTGGGCGCCTTTGCGTCACGGTTCGTCGCCAACAAACAAGTGGCTTGAGGAGGCAATGATGAAGTTAATGATTGATCGCGTGATGCTTGCGGTGCTTGTCATTGTTGTGGCAGTTCTTGTTGTCACATCGCTACCATTTTTGTCCGGCCAGTCATTGGAGGGGCGCATGTTGCGCGTTCACATGATGGCAAGCGGCGTGTTGGTGGTTGGATTGCCGATCTTTGCGTTGGCATGGACATTACGAGTGATCAATCGTGCGGCGTCAGGATCGATTCAGCGAATCGGATTCTGGTTGGTGTTGGTCACCGGGCTAATGACAACCGCCACGATGTTCGTTTGCATGCTGCCGATCGCGTCGACGACAGAAATGAAGTCGCTGATGCACTGGCACGGCTATTTTGGTTTCGCGATGATCCCCGCCACAGTCGTGCTGCTGCTAGGTTCTTGGAAATGGCGCCGCGCTTCGTGATCCAAATTTACTGTTGCTTGAACGTCTGAAGTCCTGGCGGAACATCAAACGATTTGCCATCCGAAAATGTGACGGTTTTCGTTTGATTGCCCGCGTTGAACACGACGTAGGTGATGCCGTTCTTTCCAGAGAACGCTACAGCAAATGGATGGTCGGCGCGAACGCGTTCATCGTACCGGCCCAATTCACGAAGTGATGAGAGCCATTGTTTGGTGTGAACTTTCGTTTCCCCAAACTCGCTCTCCACCTCTTTTCCATTCTTCACGTATTGTTTGATCGCAAGTTCTGGATCCGCCAGTCCCATGTACTCATGCAAAACATCGTGCCACCGATCAATCGTCAAAGGGTTACCCTCGAAACCGCCACGATGAAAACTCTCGTTCGCTTTTAACATGTCGTCAAAGTTTCGCTTTACATAATCTGCGTTGCGCCCCAGATACAGCGAACCAGCAGTGACGGGCAAATAATTGATCCCGTGAATCTCTTCGGGATTCGCCGTCCACCACGTCCCATACGTACCGCCGTCACCCCAAACCATGCCAACGCAAGAGTGACCATATCCTTCGGGAAAAACCTGTCCGTCATTATCGAACCAGTAATTGCGAATCGCTTCGGCTTCGGTGGCATGCCAGTAGATTCCCAGTTCGCGGATTTTTTTGTTGCCGGTTGCTTCGCCATACAGAATCAGCGCTGTTGCAAAGTTCATCGATTCCGATGACGACTCTTGGTTGTTGCCTGACGCAAAAGCCGCATTACCCGATGCCCAAGAATGTCCCGCATAGGGATCAAAGAAACGCATCCACGGAAATCGGCTGTCGTCACGGTCGTAGTTGGCACAGTTTCGGATCAACAGATCGATCATGCCGCCGTAGTTCTCCTCGCGAACCCAATCAGGGTCAAACTGAGCGATCGTTGCTGCTGCCTTGATGAAATAGCTGTAGTGAAAATGGTGGTCGTTCATCATGTCGGCGGATCCATAGCTGTCCGGGTATCCGATCAACGTGTTCCACGTTTTGTCGTAGTAGAAAAAGAACTTGTCGTTGCCGTCAAACCAGTCCTCCATCCGTTTTTCTAATAACTTCACCAACTGATCCCGCACCTCCGTCTTGCCAAGTTGATCTGCGATTTGAATGACCTCGGAAATCTTGCCAAACTCTTTTCCGTTCCAATACGTGTCATCTCTTTCGAAAGTCTTTTTCCGCGTGGTGACATCTTTTGCGTAGGCGTCGACCATTGGCCCCAACGCCGTCTTGGCCGAACTGGCGTTTGGAAGCGACGGGAGCACACCCAAGAAAGGAGTGGAGGTTGAAAAAGAATTTCCGCTGACGACTTTCATCGTTCCACGAGGACTTTCGTATTCAAATTCCGTCAACGCCTTCGTCTCAACCAGATGCAAGTGCTGGTGTCGATACAACGCAAACACAGTACCGGTTTCGGATCCTTCTTTGACATCCGTCTTGGTGGCGAACCTTGTCCGCACTGCAGCGGCTTTTGGCTGGTAGACATAGTCAATCCGAGAGTCTTTCACAAACGCATAAGCGTATTTGCCAAACCACTCGATTGTTTCAGGTTTGTTGTCGGGCAGAACGGCGACCGACAAATAGTCTTTGCCTGCCAAATCGGAACGAAGACTGTCCGCCGTTTTTAAGTCGCCTGTATCCGCTCCGCCTGCTTTCCAGTTCGATCCTGTAGGAGCAAACAGACCATAGTGGTTCGAGTTGACGGTGACACCCAGCACGCTGCCTTTGCGGTAAAAGATTGACCCCGATTTCGTCTTTTTGTTTCCATCGATCGTCGCAATGCCAGTTCCCGGTTTGGTATCCAGCCCGCCGCCGGATGTCAGAAAGCGTTTTCCATTTTTGATGGGTAGCACGATACTGCACTGATCTAACTTGAGTTGCACATCGCCTTTGCCAAAGCACTTCCAAAATTCCAGCGTGATCGTGCCAGATTTAAAATCACGCCGCTCGCCACGCGTTAGGCCAGCATCCAAGGGTTGTTTCTCGGACGAATATTCTTCCCAACTTGCTTCGGATGGATCCGTTGCGCACAGTGCAAACGTTTCCACGCGATCCGTTTTGCCGTCCCCGTCGTAGTCGTAACTGATTCTAGCTTTGGATCCGACACCCACGTTACTGCCTGCATTGACGCTCAAAGCGATCTGGCCGTTCGCATCGCTTACTGGACCGGATATATCTCGCAGTTGAAATACCAACGGATTGGCCGGTTGTTCGTGCCGATTGACCTTCGCTGCTTTGAATTCGACCATGATCGGTTGGTCGCTATCGCGTTCAAAATAGACGAACGGCAATCCATGTGCGTAAGTTGCACGTAATTGATTTGAACTCTGTTGCCAAAGCGCGGTAACTGTCCAATCGGAATGTTGATCCAAAACAGTGTTCTCGCTTTCGACGCCATCAAGCCCTACGACCAAGCTTTCGATGTACGGATACTTATAACCCGATCCGCGCTGAAACACCTTGCCTTCGTGTACGCTATCAGAGACTGACGCGACAGGGTTGTACCCGATACCCAATCCATTTCCGTGGGCTTGAACGGCCAGCGGATGTGGAAACATGGGTAATGAATGTGGCGAAGTGGATGGCCAAATCAGCGAAGAGCACCAGTCGTTTGTAGGCATCGCGCCTGTGAAACGATCCGATACAAGCGGCTTGGCCTTCATCAATCGACGTGGATTTCCATCCTTGCCTGGAGGAAGGTCCGTACGGTACTTGGCTTTTCCAACTTGAATGGTCTGGCTGATCGCTGCCGGCGGAGATGTCCCTGGGCCAATGCAAAGAACAACGAAGGCCACGATGTGAAATGGTTTGGGGTACAGAGAATGTCGAGACGCGACGAGAAATTTCATGACGAGATTTTTGAAAAGCGTTTTGAAGAGAGCAAACTAAACAGCAGTTTCGCTTGTCGTTCTATCCATAGTACCAACAAAAATTGACGGGCAATTTTCTCCGATTGGAAAGGTGGAAATTCGGTGGGTTCCAAAGTGAGTGTAGGCCGCTTTTCATCACCTAAAACAGCGACAACGTGGTTCGCCAAGAGACCGGGATGCGCAAGATGCCCCGATGCAGAACCACGATTTGATTGCGCAAATAGCGTTTTTCGCGGCGATGGAAGCGTCAACCTATCGGTTTTGTAACTGATCTTGCGACCAAACGAGTCGCGCTACGACAATCCGCTGAACGCCCCAGGGCAAAGCATTGTTTCAAGCTGAGATGCCTGAAGAAATGGTAACCCGAAGCGTGAGCGAGGGACAATCAATATTGACGCGGTCCCTCGCTCACGCGTCGGGTTACCAAAATGATCTAGAATCAAAAAAAACTGATTTGCTCTGCTGAACGCCCCTATGTGCTGGTCAAATCGATGCGAGATCTAGACGAATTACCCAACCCTTTTTCGCTCAATCAACGTGATCCTCTCGTTGGTCGTTTGGCGTTGATACGTGCCTGCAAAGTTGCTGTGTTCGGCTTGGTGTTGCTGGTCGTTGTTACGTACGGTTCACAACTCGCAAGGCAACAACAGATAGCAGGTATCAAAAATCGATTCTCAAGTATGAGTGTTGATGAAAAGCTTGCCGCGATTCAAGAATTGGCCGCAAGCGGCACCACCGCAATTCCGGTTCTTGCTGAAGCATTGACAGGTGAAAACGAAGAAGTCGCTATCCGTTCAGTTTCCGTTCTTCGGGCACATCAAAATGAGTGGGCTCTGCTGGATTCCGAGCAAGCAGCGCAAAACCACCTTGAACTTGTAAACGCGGTTCGAGAAGTCGTCGTGCGACTGCCTGCAGAACGCCGTTCGCTTGTCCAGAATCTGTTGCAGCAGTCAATGGACGCGTCAATCGACCGTCCCGAAACGCGAATGCAACAGACGTACATTCTTGCCAGAGGAGCTCTTGATCAACTCAGTGGGCCATCGACTTTGCATAACAATGATGGCAGCGGTAGCTCGGCGCCAGTACTGGCTCACATCGCCGATGCGGACTGGACCGACTGGCCTCCAGCTATGATCGAACCATCTGAAACGATCATTCCCCCTGTGCCAAGCGTCGATTTGGTGGGAATGGTGCCGGACGTTAGCGATATCCCATCGCCGAAACTCCCGACGGCTGAACCGATCCCGTCGCGCGGTGAAAGCAGCAGCCACGTAGACCGAGCTGACTACCACACGGCGACAGCTAAGATCTATCGCTCAGGGAGTCCGTTAAAAAAAGTTGATCACGTCGAGCCCGTCTTGCTCAAGAACATCAAACAGCCAATCGCGAGCGTTGGCCAACCAAATGTACAAACAACAGGATTCAGTCTGCCAACCACGATTGACACAACGCCACATATCGTTGATTTGCCATTTCAAAATCATACCGCTACCGAGCTGTTCGGATTGCTCAGTTCAAGCGATGAGATCAAGTTAGCGCAGGCTCAGGACGAGTATCGGCGTCGCGGGATTGCAGAGCAGCAGATTCGTATCGCAACAAAGATGGCTAATGGCGGTACGGCAGCTAAAAGTCAGTGGCTTTCCACGGTTGGCCAAGCAAACAATCAGAATCGGCTATGGCTCACCATTCTGCTTCAAGACCCCGAACGCGAAATCAAGCTACGCACCATTAGCGTGATCACTCAAACAAAAGACCCATGGCTTCATCAACAGCTTCGGATGCACATGATTGACGAGACCGACCCAGCGGTTGTGTCTCGCATTCGCCGAGTGCTGAATTTGCGATAGTGAATTCACACTGCCTTGGCTTTTTCTCGCTCTTCCAGGACTCTTTCGGGTGTCGCGATTCTGCGTGGCAGCACAGTCGATGGCATGGTTAGCAAGCTGGCAATGAAAAGTGAAATTGCCGCAGCAAGCACTTTGTACACTTCGCCGTTGAATAGTCGTCCGTCTGAGCACCGCTGCAGTGTCCAAGCCCAATTCGTAATTTGCCATTTGGAATACTGGAAATCACGATAGTCGTTGAAGTGCATTTCTACACCATAGGGAATCAGTGCCGCAGCTACTGCGACTACGATCAACGCAGCAAAACCAACCTCTGCTCGTGGATTGTTCTTTCGCCGAACCATTCCAATGATCCAGCGAACAAACACCAAAAAGCAAGTCACGTACGACACATACATCACCATCAATTCAAGGGTCCTGGCTAGAAATCGACGATTCAATGCTCTGGTCTGCGCGCCGAAGGTGTCAGTAAGGTACACCAACCCAAACGTGATCACCCCGACCATCACTGCCATCGAAACGACCGAAAAGACTAGGCCGGTACCTGGCCCTGGTGTTAGCCAAGTCAACATTAATCGCGACATAAAACTGCTTGGCAATTCACGTCGAATCCGCGGCGTCATCGTAGGTGACTCGGCTACGAATATGCCGCTACAGAACGTCCACAAAAAGAACAAACCGATGATGGCAATGGAAATAGGAGCCCCCAAATCCTCGCGGGAATCGACTGTCACCAAAAGACCATAACCTGACAGGCCAATGATAACGGTCGTCAAACTAAGAAGAGCAAGTCGCACAGGCGTCGAGGAATTTTCGCTTTCTGGCGTCAATTGTGCTGCCGTCGTGCACAGCAGCAATACGCCGATTGATATCGCGACCAAACCTCCTGCGATAACAAAGTAGACTGTTAGCGATAACGGTAGTGAGTTTCCATTTTCAATCATGTTAATGACCAAGGCACCCACCATGAATTCCGCGATCGCAAGCATGATGAACAGCCCGAGCATCGTTAGGATTCTTGCTGACCGAGTTCGCCCAAGCGGGGCAAAGAACAGCCCAGCGGTAGTCAAGAGCATAGCGACGACCGCAAGGATCAGAACCATCAATAGCGTGGTCGGCAAATCGACGCCACGCAATGTGTACGCATAGGCGACACATGGAAACAAGGCGACAAAGTACAGCAGCATTTGAAGCGCGGCGCTGGCTAGTTTGCCGAGAACGATTTGCCATGGGCTGAGCGATGTGATCGAAAGCAGTTCAAGTGTTCCATCATCAATCTCTGCTTCCAAAGATCGATACGCTGCCAATGGGACGACTAACAAAAGAGGAATCGCCAAGACAACGTAGTAGCCAATCAACATTCTTGGCGCGGACGGAGTCGTGTAAATGTCGGGCATCAGCATGATACTGCCAATGATCGTCCAACCTAAAGCTGCGATCAGCAACAAAGAAAAGGTAATGACAAACTGGCGGCTCTTGAGTGCCTGCCGAGTTTCCTTGACGAGCAAGGGATTGAGTCGGTCGCCGATTGCGATCGATTTGGCATCAATCCAGTCCAGCCATTGCCCAGACTTGTTTTTCGTTTCGACAGTTTCTGCGTTAATCGTTGTCATTGAATTCTTGCTGCAAAAATCGGATCAACCTGCGAACGGTTACTGGACCAACCCTTCGGTAACTTGCAAAAACACGTCTTCCAAGCTTTTACGATGCGCCGCAATTTCAGCGACTAGAAAGCCATTGTTCACCAAAAGCGTAACAATCTCGGCTTGCTGAACTGCATCGCCATCAAACGCAAAGCGAAGCAATTCGCCATCGACGATCGTCTTTTGTAAATCAAGTTTTTCTGTCAGAAGCTTTGACGCATCTTCGGTGCGTCCTTGCAGAATCCTGATTGTCAGTTCGAGTTGGTTGGTGCGCTGCCGTTGGATGTCATCGACGCTACCGGTAGCTAACAATTGGCCACGTTCAATGATTCCAACCGAATCACACATCTCCGCCAACTCGGTCAAGATATGGCTACTGATCAGTACGGTTTTCCCGCGGTCAGCGAGCTCGCGGATCATCTTACGAAGCTCGATTCTCGCACGCGGATCCAGCCCTGCCGCTGGCTCATCCAGAATCAATACGGCTGGATCATGCACAAGGGCGCGGCCCAAGCACAGTCGCTGTTTCATTCCCTTGCTCAAGCCGCGGATCGGTTTGTCAGCGATGGCGTCGGTTCCCGTGAACTCCAGAACTCGTTTGAGTTGACTTATTCTCTCGCGTCCAACCAGCCCATAAGCCCTGGCAAAGAAATCCAAGTACTCTTTGCAATTTACATCGCGGTAGGTTCCAAACGAATCCGGCATGAACCCCAGTCGCTTTCGAACATATTCGGGATCGTTGATGACCGAAAAACCGTCGACAAACGCGTCGCCGTAGCTTGGCAGATCAAGTGTCGCCAAGATCCGCATCGACGTTGTCTTACCCGCTCCATTTGGACCGATGTAGCCGAACACATGACCTCGTTTGACAGTAAACGAAATGTCGTTCACGGCCTTAGTGTCCGCAAAAAAGCGGTGCAGTCGACGTAGTTCAATGCAATCGTCACTCGCCACATGGACTTGTGGAACGACCGGTATTGCGGTCGCAACATTGGTGGGAGTTGCCTGCAACTCATCGTGCGTCATTTCTACCGCCTCGGTATTGCCGGAGCATTCCTCGGCGATTGGTTCATCTGAGTCTTTCATGGCAGCGTCCCCATCACATATCGAACGCTAGAAACCAGCGATGCTCCTTCGACTAACAAGGCGTCCTCGGAGACATCTGCCACTGCCACGAACGAATTGTTAGGAAGAGTATTTGTCAGAAACAACTTTTCCGCCAGTCTTCGCTCCATGATTCCGTCCTGGAAACTAAATGTGGAGGCGGTATTGATAGCCGACCGAACCGCGACCGCTTTGACACTCGTGACTTGATAACGATCGCGTCGTTGTTGGTTGCCAGTTTGGCGACCTTCCGAATCAGGTTTGTAGTCGTTGTAAATTGTTGACAATTTTTTGGACGATTTCTTTTTATCCAAGGCCACGCACTTTACCCCTTTTTGATTGGGATCAATTTTTTCTGCTAGCCAATAGTTACCCTTGGAGTCGCAGATAACAACGTCACGAAGTGTTTGGTCAATCGTGCTGTCCACAGTCGCAACGTCAGCTGGTTTGTGATTGAAAATCAATCGGCCAAATTGTTTCCTCGGCTGCTGCTTGATGAACTGGACCTGCGAACGGGAGGGAACGATACCGCTGTCGAAAAAACTGGCGTCGTCGGTGACGGTTACTGGAGTCGCCTTGAACGCTTGTTTGGCAACTTCATCCCACGTCTTGCCTTTGTTGTTGGCATAGATGAAAAGTTCAGCGTCGCTTGATATTTTGATTTGCTTACGAGGGCGAATTCCTGCAAAGTAGGTGCTTTGGATTCGTTCAAAGCAATCGCCTGATTGCCCATCCACAAATGTCAACTGGCGCACTCGAGCTTGTGTGCCAAATCCGTCGGACACGATCCCGTATGCGAACATTGATAAAGTAGTCAGCAGTGCGAGGGCAGGAGCGATGGCAAACATCAAGTGCGAGCGACCGACTTTGGAGGTTTTGCGATAGGCGACCGGCCCAACCAAAATCACAAACACACCCAGCAGCCCCATGAATGTGTAGACCGGCGGTTGGGCGACTCCGGGTACCAGCCATCGCTCGGCACGCACGTCACCCAACAAAGGGTCCACGCCGCGCCGGCAAATGGCGGAGCGTTCGGCGCCAAAGATCCCAGCCAACATTTCGTTTTCTAGGTTTGAAAACCGGCCAAGTGAAGATTTTAATCCAATGATTCTTCCAGCACCCGACTCGGCCACCCAAAGGGCTCCCGAATCAGTCGACGCGTATCGCTCGGCAAACGCATTCACGTCGGATTGAAGCTTAGCAATTTCTTTGTCCAAGCCTTTCGCGGCGCTATTGTATGTACTCGCGCGCCTGCTAACTAATTGGGAAAGATTTGTCTTCAGCCTGTCTTCCTGTATTCTCAGGTCCCTCTGCTTTAGCTTCAATACTCCGTTGACCCGGCGAGTCCTGTCGCGGGTTTCAGTGAGGCTCAGGCCGATCGCATCTTGCACTGATTGTCTTGATTCGGCTTCAGCAACCACCAGCGTGCCACCGCTCATGACCCATGCCCGAAGCGAATCTTGGGCAGTTGGGTTTTTTTGTTTGATTTCCTCCAACGCTTTCAAGCTAGTTAGCACACCATCGTAGCCTTGATAATGCAGCCAACTTGTGGGCGCGTCCTTGATGGTGGCTTGGTCGATACGACTGTCTCTGGGAGACCAACCATTCGAATTTCGGCGGTTCGGGTTATAGCCATAGCCAAGTGATGCTGCCCCGGTAAACGTCATCGACTCATTGTTCGTGTGGACATTCAAGTTTGACAAGTTTTCTGTCTTAGAAGACAGGCACAGCCAGCGAATCGAAGTCTCTTCGTCCAACGCAGTGAACGGAATCCCATTTTCGGTAAACAACTGACCAAAGTCGTGGGTGTACCCTGGGATCGGTTCACCGTCTTCCAGTACTTCGACCTTATAGAGGTCGCCTGCAGACCATTTTGGCAAGTAGCGAATGACACTAGCGGTCCGACTACCTTGCGGTGCGGTGATTGGTATATCGGCAGCAACCGCATTCATTGCCGGAGAATGTCCACGAGAACTTGGAGACCAGCGTATCACCAGATTCCGATCCGCCGTCCAAGCAACGTTTGATGTGAGTTGGATTTTGATTGGTATGTAACCAACTCCCACAATGCTATTGGGGACTTCGATGTTAACGCGGAGCGTTGGCCCGGGTTGATTTTTCGGAAGGCTGATTTGGCTACGCAGCTCTGGCGGAGCAACTAGATTTTGTGCGTTGGACACCAAGCACATCAAACCAAGAAACCATGCCGACAATATTAAGCGCATTGAGAGTCGCATCACAGTTTTGGGTTCCGAGGAGGCAAGATTTGTGGTGGCAACTGATCTTCTGCAAACGGGTTTTGGCTGTCCTTGGATTGATCGCGAACGGGAACCAAGCCCAGTACGACCCCGATTGGTACCAGCAAAATAACTGTGTAGGCGTTGATCAGGATGGGAGCCATTTGTTGGGCCCCTACCAACAGCAATACCGTAATGACAATCGCGGCGAACAGCAGTGAGAGCCCAATCAAAGAGCGGAAGTCGCCAATGATGGAGGCTACCCAGCACACTAAAAAAACCAACGAGAATGCAATCGCCAATGCAGCTATGAAAATGATGGATGACATGAACCCGCGTGCTATCGCGCCACCATCGCCTGCAGCCCGCGCGACCGCTGCCACGACTGCGGCGACCGCTGTCAGCAACAACATCATGCGAAAAGAAACGCGCGGGAGCAGCCTGCTACGGAGAATCGGCTCTGAAGAATTTGGATTGCTCATCGCGTCTTGCGAGGATTGATGGAAATGGAATAGATGGTGCCGCTGACACCCCATACTTTACCAATTTCTACCGCCAGGCGTCTCAAATCAACCTTCAAAACACGAAACCAGCACCAGAATTTCGCGTTAAAGACACTTGCGCTTTCCTGAATCTGCAGTTCTTTGTTGGGTGCTCGTTCCCGTCAAAACGGCATTTTGATGAAACTTCAGAGCGTCATTTCGTGGTTCTGAAAAGATGAACTCGCAGACTTGGCTCCAGACCAAGTGGCGATGAACGACGCCGCAAATGAAAGAGCGGGGTTTGAAACGTTGAATAAAGTTTCAAAGTTTTGGAGCTAACGCTCAGCAGCATTGATTTGCCGTTCAGCTAACTGGTAATCAGCATCGCATGATCAGATGGATTGCCTGATAGAAAGAAACGCGCGCTTCAGTGGTAACAGAACTTCTAAGCTGCTCGCCGCAGTGGTTCTTGCGGTTGTTCGGTAATGTCATCGGCAACAGAACCCGCGAGCATCGCTTCGTCGTGATCGTACTTTAGCTCAAGTGTTCGTATCGAGATCGCAATTCGATTCGCAAATTCTGATGCCGACTCGTTCGCTTGGGCGGTCATTGGATCAGCAAAGACGACATCCAGCACAGTGAATGGAAGTGGGATTTGAAGTCGATCCCAGGTCTTCTTTAGAGTCAATCGTTGCCGTGGAATCAATACGACGGGCAAAATCACCGCATTTGTTTTTTCGGCGATCTTGGTCACACCCTTCTGCACTTTTCCACGCGGCCCTTTTGGACCATCAACAGCGATACAACAAGCGTGTGATTCATCCACGTAGTTGATCGCCGCGCGCAGGGCAGTCACGCCGCCTTTTCTGGCCGAACCCGCGCTACCGCGAATCGGTGTGATGTTGCAAACTCGTAACGCAGGAACCAAGATTTCGCCATCAGCCGATCGCGAAACCATTGCGCAAGTGCCTTGCTCTGCGCTCATCAAAGCAGCGACATTGTGCGCGTGTAGCGCAGCATAGATGTAGGGGATGCCTTGTTCTCGCAATCTGCCACGACTGTCATTGGTCACCCGACGCCGGCACGTTGATCGCAAAGTGAAAACAAAGATGGCGAACGCCCAACCGATTAGCATGCGCATGTGAGTCTCACAGAGAGGTTCCTTCCTGAGTGCTTTTGCAAAAGTGCCACGTTTCTTTTGACCGCCAGCACTAACTGTTGGCGGAACAAACTTTCGATGCTTGTTGCACTAAAAACAAAGCTTACGGATACGAAGTTCGCGCGAGCGTGTAAAGATGAATCGCGTGAAACTCAACGGCGCGATAGCAATCAAGGCTGACGGAATTCTCCGTCGCTGCCACTGGCAATGGCACGCAAGAAATTCTCCGTTACATCCGCCACCGCAATTCCAACTGTGTTGAACTTCAAGTGCCGAGTTTCATTGCGCCGCATGATGTCATTGAGAATCAAGTTTGGCAATACGATGTCGCCACAGGTTGGCCTGCCGTCGGTTAGTAGAAAAACCGTCTCCAGCTGGTCGTCGAATTCGGTCGCGGCAAGCAACGCTCCATACGTATTGGTCGATTTGCTTGCGGCCAGTTTGCTAACGAATTTGATAGCCTCTGCCTTGTTTTCTTCTGTGGCGACCTTCAAATCCTTTTGCCATGAATGCACCGTCTCGGAAAAGAACAACACGCCAAATTCAGCGTCTTGGTCCAGCCCTTTGATCGCCGCGCTAAGCTCCCGTTTGGCACTCGCCAGACGGGTGCCATAGCGAGTCATTTCTTTCATGCTTCCGGAGGTGTCAATCACAAACAGCAAGCGTTTTGCGCGAATTGGAATCCCGTAGTAATTGCTTTTCCCAAGTATGATTTCGTCATCATGCGACTCGGAGAAGTTCCTTTTGGATTCGGCCAACATGTTCGCCAGTTCGTCTTTGGCTTCAGACGATTTGTTTTCGGGTGCCTTGTTTTCCGGTGCGTTGTTTTCAGCAAGCTCGGCTTGCGGTTGCTCGCTGGCGGTGTCATCGTTTTCGGACAAAGCCGTCATCAACTCATATTGCAATCGACCATCCAAGTCTCTGACGAGTTCTTTCAAGAATTTGTCGGCGACAGGGTCTTGGATCAGGATCAATGAACGCACCAAATTGAAACGAAAGCCATAGTGATCTTTGAATTCCGGTCGATCTGCTTGCTTGATCAATAGGTCCGTCGCCTCGTGAATCCTTTGCTTCCCTAGTATGTAGGTTGCGAGCATGGCGACACGCATTTCTTTGGAGTCAAGTAGTTTGATCACACACTGCTTGGCTTCGTCTCGATTGACCATCGCAATAACACCGACAATTTCGCTAATTGCGAGCGACCCCTGTCCGCGTTTTTCCATCTGTTCAAGGTGGCGATCAAGCGCGGTCGTTAAGGTTGGCAGGAGTGTGACCCTGCGTCCTGGATCCGAACGTAGTTCGGCCAGCGCCGATTGTCTGGCAAGATCGTTGCGCCCCATCAAAAGACGCATTAGTTTGGAGTTGATCGGTGGCGCGGAATCAGCAGCCGCGCTAAATCCGATGCACAGACAAAACGTGAGAATTGAAAGGGCGGTAAAAATCGGCTTTGTTTTTGTGCTTGCTTGCATTGTTAACCAGGGATGCTGGCGACCAGATGGGGCAGCGGAATCTGAAAATAAAATATAACGTACCAGGCGTTGCAAGCAAAATTATCAAGGGTCTACTTTCGGCCAAATCACTCCGGCAAATTGGTTTTCAGGGTCACGCTTCTTTATTTGCGTTGGTTTTTTGCCAATCAAAATCAAATCCAAATACGCCAGAAAACACATCTCGCCTTTGACGTAACTCTTTTCCTTGTCGGGGTTTTCCGAAGCAGTTCAGTCGTTTTGGGCTGCAGGACGTTTGTCCCCGCGAAATCAATCTTGGTGATCAAGTCCTGGCATGAACATTTCTCTCTTTTCGTGAAACTGCAACTTCACTAGAGTGCATCCTTCCCGTCACTGTGATCAATGAATGTCCGTCGGCGAAAGCTATGGAAAAGGACAGATCACCTTTAGACCCGCATGGCCATGGAGGAGCCTGATCATGTTGCTTGATCGAATCGATATAGACGCTCACGGTCCACTCAGCCGAGTTGAGTTGGGGCCTTTCTGCGAGCATTTGAATGTCATTTGCGGCCCAGAAGGCGCAGGCAAAACAGCAATCGCGCGATTCATTCGCGACTCACTGGTTCACCGAGAATACCCGTTGGGAATGATGAGTTCTTCGACTGGTCGGGTGGTGTGGTCAGACCAGGAAGGCAAACTACATTGTCGACGCGAAATGGATGGCACAAAAGTCGGCCGACAAAGCGTCGAATTTGAGCCTCGCGGAGATTTCCGATCTCAGTTCGACTCGCTACACAAATCTTGGGTTGCTGGCCGAGCCAATCGCGATAACCAACGAGCGATGACTTCGATCCGAATTCCCGAGTCAATCGTTGACGGTGTGATCACCGACACCGCGATCACCAGCCTTGCACGCGTTGTTTCTGCGTGCATCCGCAGTGGTCTTGATACGGCAAACGGCTACGACACATCGGCTCGGTTGAATCCCGCTGACGACCAAAGACGTCGTGAATTGCGAACCAAACTTGCCGACATCGAAACGGAACTTGCCCAGTTGAATCTAAGCGGCCAAAGCGAAGATCAACTGGTGCGGCGACGAAACGAATTGCATTCGCAAAGCAATCGCCAACGAAACGCAACAACCAGTTCATACGATAGCGAAAGGCGCCAGAACGATTTGCGAGTTCAGTTGTCTGACTTGGAAAACCGAGCAAGACAGTTGCGGAACGCTCAGAGTCGTTTGCGGTCAGAACTAGCCGGTTTGGAAACACACTACCAGTCTCCTCCCGTAGCCGTTCATACCGTTTCTGACGAAGAACTTCGCCGAAAACTGGATGACTTGGACGCACAAATGATCCGATGGCGACGCACGCTGACAGAAGTCCGTGGGCTGCGCGAGGCGTTTGCATTGCAAGGTCGGTCATCCGCGTTTGGGCCAAATGTTGCATCGCGACGTGAACAGTTGCAGGGCTTCATCTCAAGTATTGATCCCTACGTCTCTGTTTCTGGAGCTTCGTCTGTCCAAGACATTAAGGTACGGATCGATTCAGCGACCAAACAAATTGATTGGCTGTTGACTCGGTATTCGGACAACAGTGGTGTCGCCGATTGGTATCGGCCGATGAGCAGCAGTGCCGTTGACCAGAATTCACTGGCGGAATCACTGCGCAGCATTCGCGATGATTTGGTTGAAGTTCGCAGTACGATTGCGACGGCTTCGACCTACACCAAAACCGTTGATCACAGCAGCCATCACAATGTGAATCCAGCGGAAGCGGACGAGCTAGTGCAAGCTGAGACTTGGCTTTCCGCGTCGATCGAACTTTTGATTCGTCGGCGAATTGAATTGCTGCGCGACTATGCTCCAGAAATGGCGACACCAAGCCATGGGAATTCTTGGAACAGCGAAAGCAACCAACGTGAGAGAGCTCGCAGGACAGAAGAGCTTGGCCGAATCGAACTGGATCTGAATGATTGCCTTTCAAGAGCCGCCCAGGTTCGCCAAAGCATCGACCTGATTCCAAGTTCAGTGGATGTGGCAAAATCCAGTTGGCAGCAGGATCATATTGTTGCAGAGCTGAACCAAATCGACGTTCAGCTATCGCTTTACTCACGTGCAACTTGGTTGCGAAATCGACGCGCCGAACTGATCAAGGAACTGGGCGTTACGCGCCGCGAATATTCTGGTTCGCCGCTAGCAGCAGAAGCAAGCCATTGGTTGGTGCGGCTTTCTGCTGGCCGTATGCGTCAGATTTCTTGGCCGTACGCGGCTTACAAAAGTGCATCGATTGGACACAGCATCCACTGGGACGATCAAACGACTGGCGTATGCATTGATGGTCGCGACGAAGCGATTTGTCCAGCAGCCGATCGTGCCCTTGCCGTTTTGGCTGTCCGGCTTGCCGCTGGCGAACTCTTGGCAAAGTCTGGCCGCGATGTGCCGCTGGTTTTAGAAATCAACCGAGAACTATTGCAAGTTGCTGATGTTGCCCACACAGACATCAATGTCAGTGGCACCTACTCCAACGTGCACGATGGCCGATTCCATCATCCGATTATTTCAGCGATACATGACTACGCTAGTCGTGGTCGCCAAGCGGTTTTGCTGACAAGTAGTCAAGATCTTGCTCAGCAAGTCGCACGGGCTGGCGGGACGACATTCAATCTGTATCCAACGCAGAACGTCCAAGCTCATCGACCTGTTTGGCAGCCACACTATCAAAGCGAACGATACGTTGGGCCGCATGCTCAGGTGTGGGGCGACAATGTCGCGCGTGACTATCGTGTTGCTGGTGACTATCGTGATCCACACGACTATCGACACCAAGGCCCGGGTGTCTTGCGAACAAGCGTGCCGGTCAATGGTACAACCGCTGACGTGAACCGTTCCTTCGATACTGCTTGGCGCGAAGCCTATGGGTTGTTCGACAATCCGGAGGGCTATGCGAACTACCCTGCAACAGACTGGGCCGTTCCGGGAGAAGACTTCCGAGACGGATTCTATGTCAATCAGTCGTACACGACGGATGTTCGTGCAAGACAAACTGCCCAGCCGCGTGCCTACGTGGTGAATGAAGCCAATCATTTGGTGCCGGTGGCCGCGCCCAATGTTGGTTTGCAAAACAGATCGCCGTTTTACTTAAGCGTTGATAGCCCGATTGACCAAGCACCGTCGATCGATGCCATCGCGGCGGCAAGACTGCGTGGCTTGAATGTCACCCACATCAATCACTTGATGCAACAGGACTCCAATCGATTGTCCGACGCATTGGGATTGGCAAATGTAGATGCCGCAACGATTCGGCGTTGGAAATCAGAGTGCCGACTTGTGTGTCGCGTTCCGCAACTCCGAGCCTTCGATGCACGAGTGCTGGTTGGGTGCGGCGTTACGGATCCTGCACAGCTGGCGGCAACTCCTCCCGGCGAATTGCTAAGTCGTGTTGAAGATTTCTTGGCGACAAAACGCGGACAGCAAATCTTGCTGAGCGGATCGAGCTATGAATTGTCACGAATCACCAGTTGGATCGCGTCTGCTCGCAAGGCAACGGGAGAACGGGTGTATGAATTCGACTCGGAAACTGGAAGAGTCGGACGCCAAGTCGTCGATGGCCGAGTGATCGACAACGCAGGTCCTGTCTATGCGTTCGACAGTGATCGATACGAATACGAGAATGATGGGCGCGTGCGTGAATCTCGCCGAAGTAGCCGAGCACGCTCACGCGGTTCAAGGCGAAATTCCGGATACGCAAACGGATATGGCATCGCCGGGAATGGCGGAAACGGAAATGGCTACGGCAACGGAAACGGTTCTCGCTCTGCTGGAAACGGCTACGGTTCGGGAACCAGAAACCACAGCGGTTCAGGATCGGGTGCCGGGTACGGTTCAGGATCAGGCGCCGGTTACGGTTCAGGATCAGG
>CAYNNP010000017.1:29460-52742 GCA_964398215.1 uncultured Pirellulaceae bacterium
TACGGTTCAGGATCAGGCGCCGGTTACGGTTCAGGATCAGGAGTTGGAAACGGATCAGGATCAGGTGGGCGATCAGGGTATGGTCAGCCGAATCGATCAAACCGCTCCAGAAGCTCCACTCGTTCGAGATCGAATTCTGGGAACCGATCCAATCGATCTAGCCGATCGGTTCGCGACAGTCGTGATGTCGTTCGGATGCAACGGCAGCCACGCGAATACGAAAGAGAGACTGGTCGCGAGCAGCGAAACAGTGATCGTGAGCGAACATCGCGTTCGTCACGCGGTGAGCGAAGTGAGCGAGTGTCACGTGAGGTTCAGTCCGAAACGCGTGAGTTGAAATTCTACTTGCAGCGAAACAGTGCTGTCGTAGATGCTCCATCGATTGGTTCGCGAATGGCCGAGAAACTCAATGCGATTGGAATTTATACCGTTGACGATTTGTTGACGGCGGATCCCAACACGCTTGCTGAACAACTTGAGCATCGACGTATCGACGCGGATGTGATTCTTACTTGGCAACAGCAAGCGACCTTGGTTTGCAGAATTCCGATGTTACGTGGTCACGATGCACAACTGTTGGTTGCGGCAGAAGTCACCACTGCAGAAGAAGTCACCGAGTATGACGCTGCTGAGCTATTCGCCTTGATCGACCCAATTGCCAGAAGCAATGAAGGCAAGCGAATCATTCGTGGTGGGAAGCTTCCTGATTTAGAAGAAATCACAGAATGGATTAGCTACTCTAAGCAAAATCGCGAGCTCGTCGCGGCTTAGAACTAAAGAACATGCAAGAAGGTCTGCCGGGCAACTCGCACTATGCTGCGAGTTGCCTTTTCTTTTGCTAGAACTTTGCCATTCTTCAACCTTCTTTTCTGCGAGCCAAATATGAACACCACAAATGCGACTGTATTGGTGACCGGTGGCTACGGTTGCATTGGCGCCGAAACGGTCAAGTGGCTGGTGCGGGAAACGGATTGCCGTGTTGTCGTATGCAGCCGCAGTGTTCACGCAGCCCGTAGCGAAGCGGTATTTGGCGACCTCGATCATCAGCAATTGTCGTTCGTGCAAGCCGATGTGACCGACATGAACCGAATGCGGCAAGTGTTTTCCCAATTCGATTTTACTCATGTTGCGCACTTGGCCGGTTTGCAAACACCGGAGTGCAATTCTAAACGTGAGCTTGGTCTTCAAGTAAATCTGGTCGGCACGCAGAACTTGCTCGAATTGTCAAAGCAGTTGGAGAATCCAATCGAGCGATTCGTCTACGCGAGTTCAATCGCCGTTTATGGTCCACGCGCCAGTTATCCGTCAGGACCAGTCCGTATGGATTCCGCGCCTGCGCCGGTCAATGTTTACGGTGTTTGGAAATTGGCAAGTGAACACATCTGCCGCCTGTATTCATCAGAGACCGGAGTCGACACGATTAGCATTCGTCCTGGGGTTCTGTTTGGTCCTGGTCGCGACCTTGGGCTGACATCCACACCAACAACGGCGATGAAACAGATCGCGAAAGGTCAGGCTTTCGAAATCCCATTTTCCAATCGGCAAGACTACATGTATGCACCCGACGTCGGTGCAGCTTTTGGCCATGCACTGCTAGAACCTTTCAGCGGATACGCGGCATTCACACTGCCAGGTCATTGCGTTGATACCACGAAGGTTGTTGCGGCAATGCAGGCTGCATGTGATGAGCTGGGAATGAGCGATCACTTCAAGATCACGATTGGCAATGATGAAGTGCCGTTTGTATGCGAGTTGGAATACCAGCCCTTTGTGGATGCGTTTCCAAATGTTCCTCAAACGCCGCTAGCCGACGCCGTTAAGCAATCGATCAAGTTCTTTGTGGATCAGCATGCGGCGGGTCTTCTGGGGTAAACGCCAGTTCATTGGCGCAGGATCCACGGTCGCCGTGATATTGGCAACTGCTTCGCGGCTACTTGTTTTTCGATCGTTGAATTTCGATTCCGCACAGTACAGCTTGGCCTTGTTTGGGCTGGAATTGAATCTTTAGATCGTCCGCGATTGCAATGTCATCCAAAGTACTGACGGCGAAACGTGGTTGATCGCCAGTTTGACTGAGTGTGACGTCCTTCAAGACTTGTTTTCCTTGAACAATGACATCGAACACCACATCGTCCTGCCCAGATTTTGGTAACCCGTAAAACAATCGAACTTGGTAGCTCTCGGGTTTCGTTTTTTCCTTCGCATCGTTTTTACTTGTGTCAGTATTTAAAATCAGCTTCGCCGCATTCTTCTTTTCTTTGCGGTAAGCCGATGCAACACGTTTGCCGCTTCCACTGATCAAGAACGCGAGCGAATTCCCTGACTTCCAGTCCTTCCGCTGGATTACCGAGCGAATGATCGGTGCCAAATCCGGTGTCCGGTGTGCCTTTGCCGAAGCGCCGATAATCGTCCAAGGTTCTGGTTCCCAATCGACTTCGGCTTTCGTTCGTGAACGAGACGTCAAATCATGAGGTTCATTGCGAAAGCGTTTGGCGTCGCCCGTGTTTTCGCCAGCGATGATCAGCGTCGTGGGCTTGTTTGATGGTTCGTCACAGGTGAACTGAAGATAGGCGCTGCGGATCTTTGTGTTCCGCTTCAATTTGATTTTGTTGAAGCGAACCCCAATGACTTGATCCCCCGAGTCTTCGACCAATTCCAGGTCACTGCTTCCCAGATTGACCTTTCCATCCTCGGCTTCTTCAGCGTCGTCATTGGCATGTCCAACGCGAATCTCGTTGCTGTTCTTGGTTTCTGCTTTCAACTTCATCCGGACACGCACGTCGGTAACATTTTTGACGCCTGAGGCAAAGATCCATGGATGCTGTGAATCGGCCATCGTTGACGAGTGATGTTGAAAGATCTCTGCGTCGTCATTGAAATCAACCTGGATGGGCGGCGACGTACCAGCCACGATGGGAAACTCCAGCCACAATCGTCCGTTCGTATCACGCCGGTCACCGGGAGCACCGAAGTTGATGCCGATGTTTTCGACTCGCTTGCCAGCGGTGTCTTTGGCGACTAAGTCATGAACAGTCCACAAGTCAACGTCGGGCATGTGAACCATCGCCAGCGACGTTTGATTTTGGTAGGAACAGCTACATGTGCGTGTGTAATCCGGTGCATTCAAAACACCGCCCGCCACAACTAGGTTCGATGTGCAGCCCGACTTGAAACCACCCAGGTTCCCAGTGCCAGAATCCGAAAGCAGGTCATAGAAACCAGCGGCACCCGACCGAAACGTTAGGAAATTTTCACTGGCGATGATATTGTTGCAGCCATACGCGCGAGTGACTTTCCATGGCATCGTCTTTCCCGTGATCGGGTTGGTCACCATCTTTTGTTTGCCATCGCGCAAATAAAACGCGCCGGCCGAAACGCTATAAGAATTTGCGTTGGTGATGATCAGATCATTGTGCAGGATGCAAGGCCCAGCGTACTTCAGTGATTTTTTCTCCCACCTCAGTTGACCATCAACTGCATTGTAAACAGCCATGCCGCTGCCAGACTCGGTCGACAACCGATCACTTGCACTTGCACCAGCTTGCAACAGCAGATCGTGTTGCTGGGAATAACTAAGCCATGTTCCAAAGATACCTTCTTTGATTTCCCAGTTTGGTTTGCCTGTTTGGTAATCCATCGCCAAAATTCGGTAGGTGTCTGGCCGTGGGATGCCGCGCCGCAGCATCGCCTGTTCGACTTTGCTTGGATTTCGGTCAAGACAATAGATCTGGTCGCCACCGGCAACGATCCCGTTATGCCAGAAACTGTGCTTGGCGTCGACTTGCCAAAGAAGCTTGCCCGAATGACGATCAAAGCCGACCAAGGCGATGCTCGCGGCACGGTCCAAACTCTTGGATCCAAATCCAGCTCGATTGTCTTTCAGATCCTTGTCGCCTTCAAATTTCAGTCCGCGCCGTTTGGCGTATTTCGCGAACCCAAAACCACCGATCAAAACGTCTTTATAGACACCGATGTAACCCCAGTTGGCGACTTCGTCTGAATCGCTGGCAGGTAGTTTGATTTCCGTCAGCGTTTTCCCACTGGCTGGATCCAAGACGTGACAGACGTTTGCTTCGATCAGGTAAACGCGATCATCCGTGGCGACATAGTTGGTGCCACGCCCGTTCGCGCCGGGAATATGAACTTGGTTGTACTTTGGATTCAAAGGTGTGTTTTCGTAAGTCTTGTCGTAGTAGACATCGAACGTGCCCAGATCTTTGAATTCGCGTTTCCAAAGTACACGACCGGTATACACGTCACGGGCGCTCAAGCTATTCATGCCTTGAATGAACAACCGGCCGCCTATCACCTGCTCTGGCGGACCATGACCGTGGCGTGGCAAGACATCCATGTTGCTACTGCCGCCGAACCACAACACACCCAACGGCAGTTTGACACGGCGATCGTTCGACTTGATCGTGTTGGCAACGTCGCCGTACTGATGCGTCCAATCAGCAGAACCCGGCAGCGCGCCGACTCGGCGTACGATCACGCTATCGTCGCCGACTTCGACGGATGCTTGCTCCAAGTTCATTGACTTGATGGTAGCGGCAATCGCGTTGCGGTCGCCGTCGCTCAGAACATGCATGACGCCACCAAACGGCCGAACCGAATTGTAGATTCGCTTGATGTCACTGTCCGAAGTGCGATCACGATCGACAAAGATCATGTTGGCGATGTACTGCGGCGCCTTGAATTCACCCAGCTCGGAATGATGGACACTGATGTTGGCGCGTCGCCCCCAAGCGTCCAGACGACGATTCATCTTGGCAACCGCATCAGGCGCTGAATCGACAACGGCAAGTTGTACGAAAGGCGAATCGGCCGCCAACGCGTGAACCAATTTTGAATTCGAATCGCCGAACCACAATCCATAGCCTTCCGGTTCACCAGCCGCCAGCATCCGCGAAACGGCCTGTTTGGCTTCTTCTGTTGGCGAAACAAGCTTCTGTTGCTTGGTCGGCACGGATTGCTGCGGCTGGCCATCGCCAAAGGCCATCACTTGGCCGTCCAACGTTACCACGAACAATTTGTTGTCCGCCACAATCACACGCTCCACCGACTCATTCATTGGGATCTTGTGATCGACTTTTGCGGGCGTATCCTCTTTCGGTAAACGGATGATTGAAATCGAATCGGCTCCCGCCGCAACCAATCGGCCTCCGACCAAAATCAAATCCTTGGTGCCATCGGCTGGCAACTCCCAGACAACTTTCTGATCGGATCCATAAGCACGAATCAGGGCTTTGTCATCTTTACTTTTTTCGGCGGAATAGATCATGCCGCGATGAATCACCGGCTCGCTTGGCATGAACGACGTTTTGATACCGTCTTTCAATTTGAAAGCACGTGTTCCTTTTCCTCGCGTGTGGACAAAAAAGTGCGATTCGTTGGCGGTCACAAATGAACCGCCCGTGCCTTTGCCGCCGGCGTTGATTTCAAAGTACCGAAACTTTCCATCGGCTCTGTCGAACGTTGCTGGAACTGATCGGCCACCTGGCACAATCAGCATTTCTTTGGTCGCGACCATCGCGCCTTGGGGAGCCACTCCCGCGAACGATGGAGCGCTGTGTGGTTGTTTGATGTATTGTGCGCCAGTGCTGTCGTTCACCCAGCGGACTTCGCCGGTATCAGCATCCAACGCGTAAATGAATGTTCCCATCATCGGCCAGATGCTTGCTGCAAAGTACACGGTGTCGTCGCGAACAACCGGTCCACCACGAGCTGGCCATACCGAGATCAATCGCCGATTGCCAATCGCATGCTGCGCGTTAGGTGCTCCGCGGAATTTCCACAGCAATTTGCCCGTTGCGACTTCAATGCAGTACAAGAATCCGTCGTCACTGCAAAAGAACACCCGGTCTTTCCAGCCAGCCGGCGGCAGACGAACTGGTGCTTCTGCATAAGCGGTCCAGATTTCGGCACCCGTATCCGCGTCGAAGGCGACAAGTTTGTTTTGGTCATTGAATCCCATCAGCAACCGGCCATCCATCACGATCGGTTCGAATTGCCGATCGTAGGGCATCAGATCCAAGTTCAACGGATCGTCCCAGGCTTGCTGTCGGGGCGTGAATTTCCTTTTCCAAATCAAATTGAATTGATCGGGCAGAGCATTGGTCGACGCAGCCGATCGAGTGGCATCGAATCGCCACATTGGCCAGTCATCCGCACCCGCATTGCTTACGCAAACGCTGAAAGAACCGATCCCGACCAAGGCCAAGCCAACAAGAAATTGACGTGTCATTCCAAGCAACATATTTTCCAGCGGTTTCAATTCGGCAACCTGTGACTTTAAAAGCGAACAGCATCTTTTACAGATTGTAGACCGTTTCGCGTGCGGTGGAGGCCATTCGTACAAACTGGCCAGGAAACCACGGCGATCAATCCGGATAAACCGACAAGGCCATGAATTTTGCTTGTCCCGGCGCCAGTGAACAAGAAAAAGCTCAGATGATTGCCGACCGGTTTTTCAATTGTACTTTCGGGTCCAGGGCCAACATCGGTCCGTTCAACACGATCGATTTTGCGGTCCCTTTTTCGCGAAGAATTCAGCGGTTCGCGTCTCTCGTCTGCGAAAGACTCTGGCCTGAGCGAGACATTGAAAACCCCGTTGGCCAAATCCAGTGACACCGCCAGCCAGTCGCCGGGCGGCGCCTAAAGACGAATCAAGGGGGATTGAGTTTCCCGAAGGCCGTTGGTGACTTTCGCAAACGGCAGTTTTGGCTAAGTTATCGGTCTTCCAGGCTCATACAAAAGGGTGTTTTCCCTGATTGTCATTCCAAAGCAGGCAGGAGGCGATGCAGACGGAACCAGTGCCGTGGTTAATTGTAGTTAGGAATTCATCCGTGCTTTGCTGAATGTAGAGCCAAGCACTTCACACAGTCGACTCGTTTTGATTCCTAGGAGAATCGATTTCATGACAAAATGTAAGTTGGAATACATCTGGCTCGACGGGTATCAGCCTACCCAAAGTTTGCGCAGCAAAACAAAGGTCGTTGATGATTTCAGTGGCAAGGTCGAAGACGCACCTGTCTGGTGCTTTGACGGGTCATCAACCGAGCAAGCCCCTGGTGGAAGCAGCGACTGTCTTCTGAAGCCTGTTTATGTATGCGAAGACCCCGCACGAATCGGCACTGGCTACTTGGTCATGTGCGAAGTGTTGAACCCCGATAGTTCTCCGCACCGCACCAATGGTCGCGCGACGATCCAAGACGATGACAACGATTTCTGGTTCGGTTTCGAGCAAGAGTATACGATTTGGGATCCAGAAACCGACAATCCAATCGGTTTCCCTGCGGACGGTTTCCCTGCTCCTCAGGGTCCGTACTACTGTAGCGTCGGAGCTGGCAAAGCTGTTGGACGTGAAATCGTCGAAGAGCACTTGGAGTTGTGCTTGGAAGCAGGCCTGAATGTTGAAGGTATCAACGCCGAAGTAATGATGGGCCAGTGGGAATTCCAAATCTTCAGCAAGGGTGCCAAGGACGCTGGAGACCAAGTTTGGATTGCCCGCTACATCCTGGAACGTACCGCTGAAAAGTACGGCATGGGAATCAACTTCCATTGCAAGCCCGTTAAAGGTGACTGGAACGGTAGCGGCATGCACGCCAACTTCAGCAACACGACTCTGCGGACTTGCGGTAGCAAAGAAACGTACGATGTGATCTGCCAAGCCTTCGAGCCTCGGATTACAGAACACATCAATGTTTATGGTGCCGACAACAACCAGCGTTTGACTGGTCTGCACGAAACACAATCGATCGACAAGTTCAGCTACGGTGTTTCTGACCGTGGTGCTTCGATCCGAATTCCAATCGGAACCGTCGAAAGTGGTTGGAAGGGTTGGTTGGAAGATCGACGTCCAGCGTCCAATGCTGATCCCTACATGGTCGCCAGCGCAATCATCAACACGGTCAAGACTGCCAAAGTTTGATCGTCGATTTTTGTTGAAAAAGACAGAACCCGGCGATGAATTCATCGTCGGGTTTTTTGTGCGCCGACTGCAGCGACAGCAAACAGAATCTATTGCTTGCCGCGAACTTGTAGTAGCTGACCTGCAATACTGATCGCGATTTCGATGGGCGTGTTATTTCCAATGCTCAATCCAATCGGGCAATGGTAAGTTTCGATCTTATCCTGCTGGACCTCTCGGGCTGTCAGTTCTCGTCGCAACACGCTGGCCTTTTGTTTGCTGCCGATCACACCAATGTAGGGTGCGTTTCGTGTCACCAAAATCTTGTGCAACACAGGCAAGTCCGTTGAATGCCCTTTGCTGATCAGGACAAAATACGTCTCGTCTGGAAAATCCAGGACAGCATCTTTCGGGGATTCCATGCATCGCTTCTGCAGACCGGGATGGTCCGGCAGTCGCGCAAGCCATTCAGGCCTGGGATCAATGCAGGTCACTTGGCACTCTAACTGCAACAGCAATGGGACAAGCGCTTGTGCAACATGCCCGGCTCCAAAAACAGCGATCGGCCATGCACTTTGATCGTGGATTTCAAAGAACAATTTGACTTCGCCACCACACGTCATTCCGATATCAGTTTGCAGATTCCAGGTTTTCAGTTCGCACTTGTCTAATCGGTTTCCGGAGTTCAATAGTTCTTGAGCATAGGTGATCGCGGCGGCTTCGATTTTACCACCGCCGACGGTTCCGGAGGTCAAACCGGATGAAGTTACGAGCGCCTTAGCCCCCGCAATCTGAGGCGCGCTGCCACGGATATCCAAAAGCGTGATGCACACGAACGCGGTTCGTTGCTCAAGCAATGATTTCACTGCTTGGGTGTGCTGGAATAGTTTTTCAGACATTGACTGCGGGATTTAGGGGATCAATACGAAACAGAAAAGGTCATTCTCCGACCTGAACAGGTGCGAAGTACCGCTTAGTTGCTTCGTGGATGATTGTAGGCCGGACTGAGGACGCATTACATGCCGGAACAGCGCAATCGCCTGCATTGTGCCGCGAAGACTACGCTGCAAATGATCATGTTACTTGCGTCCGACGTCCCGGCAATTGCAAACCACCTGATACCGCCAAACCAAAGTACACTGGGGTTCGTATCAAAAACATATTGTGGTTGTATTCATACTATCGGGGAAAAACATGAATCGCTTATTTGCCTACTTCTTTGCGCTGGCGTGCTGCTGGCATTTACCAATCCATGTCGCCGCTCAAGATGACCTGTCGAAGATTGGCGGCGACGTAGAACGCAATGATGCAGGTGAAATCGTCTTCGTAGACTTGAGACGCACCGGTGCGGATGATCGAGTTTTTGACTCGATTTCAAAGTTGACTCAGCTTGAGAGGTTGGACCTAACTGGAACAAAAATCACAGATGCAGGTCTTCAGAAGCTGCCAGTGCTTAAGAACTTGGAGTACATGGAAATCGGTGGAACAAACGTGACGGACATTGGCTTGGCTTCGCTGGCGAAACAAACCAGTTTGCAGAACATTGCTTTAAATGGCACTCATGTAACCGACGATGGGATTGCAGCAATCAAGAATCTGCCCAAACTCGATCGCTTGATGCTTGGTGCAACCCCGACTGAATCGTTTGCACTCGTCATGACCCCCAACGGGCCAAAGAGAGAGCCCAATGTTGACAAGAATCATCGGTCAGGAATCAAGCTTACCGATAAGGCCTTGGTCCACATCGGAGAGATTAAGAATCTATCCATCTTGTCGATGCCGGGTCACCCTTTTACAGACGACGGCATCAAGCATTTGGACGGCCTGGTTAAACTTCGTGTTCTGGATCTATCGGAATCCAAGATGACAGACGCATCTGCTGGCGTCTTTTCAAAGCTGGTCAATCTTGAACATCTGTACCTAAAGAATTGTTCGATCACTGACGAAACACTGGCCGTGCTGGGAAAACTTGAAAAGCTAGAAACTCTGGCGCTAAACGATACAAAAATCACCGACGCTGGGCTCAAGCACCTGCATGGCGCCAAAAAGCTGAACACCGTTTACGTGGAGGGTTCAGAGGTCACCAAGTCCGGCGGTACGGAACTGATGGAGACCGTACGTTCCATTCGGTCCATTGATGTTGGCGGGCGCGAAATGCGAAACGATGATCCGTTCAGCGGTATGCGATTCGCCGAAATAGAAGATCTTGGTGGAAGCATTTATCCGATGGGTGGCCCGATCGGTCCGCAATGGGTCGTTGACTTTACAGATGTTCCTCTGACTGATGAACAATTGGATTGTTTGGAGAGTGTGAGAGAGGAAGGGGTTGGCTGGATCGCTCAAGTCATACTGAACAATACAAAAATCACTGACGCTGGTCTGCAAAAACTTGGCTACCCGCGTTTGGTGGCGTTGGACTTGAGTAACACCAAGGCGACTGGAAACGGATTGAAGAAGTTTGCAGGCAAGTTGCCGCTGCGATCACTGAAACTTGGCAACTGCCCAGTGACAACTGAATCATTGAAAACGATCTCCGAGTTCTCAACACTTATGCAGCTGGACCTGAGTGGCACGCCAACGACGGACGATGATTTTGCCCAGGTTTTGAAGCTAACGCAGCTTCGTCAGCTCTCAATCCAAGGAACCAAGCTTACCGACGCTGGTCTAAGTAAGGTTGGGCAATTGCGTCAGCTTGTCGGACTGGATATTTCCGATGCTTCACCCAAACGCATCGCAAGCATCAAGAAAATTCAGGGCTTGCAGTTCCTGAAGATTGTTGACAGTCCGCTCAGCCCGGAGTCGGTCAAGGAGATCGGAGAGTTTGCTCAGTTGCAGCGTCTGATGTTGACGAGAGTCAATTTGGACCAACCAACGATGGACGCCTTGGGGGAACTACCAAACTTGAGAGTGCTTGAGTTTAACGAAACCGATTTCACTGGAATCAGCCTAAACGGACTTGCTGGTTCCAAGACGCTGATGGGAATCGCGTTTGTTAAATCGGTTGTTCCAGCATCGATTGCAGACCTAGCAAACCTGACGACGCTCCGCGCTTGTCAGTTCATCGAATCCGACTTGCGCGATTGCGACCTTTCGCCGTTGTCCAAAGTAGCCACGTTGCAGTCAGCCACATTCACAAAGTGTCAAATGAATGCGACTAGCTGGACGGCGCTTTCAAAAGTTTCGCAGCTACAGCAGTTAGCTCTCGATGAAGTGGAATTGTCGGATGATCAGCTGAGTGAGCTTCTGTCCGGGCTGTCGGCCAAGGCGCTTGCATTGCCAAAAAATAAATTGACCGCCAAGGCAATCGGAACGCTCGCGAACGCGAAAGGACTGGAGATGCTGATCTTGGAAGGCAATGACCTTGGCGAAAACGCCGTGCCGGCACTGTGTGAACTTGATGGGGTGCGACTGCTGGTACTGAGTGAAACCAATATCAGTGAACAGGGCATTGCCAAGATTACGAAAGCTCTGCCCGAGTGCCGAGTTGTTTCTGAGTGAGCGGCAATTGACAGTAGCGCGGCTGACGAAAACAGCGACGACAGAGTTGGTTCTACTTGCGGATTTTGATCTGCAAGGGTTCCGTCCAATGCTTTTGTTCGGCGGTGTAATACAGGTAGGCTCGCGAAGCTGGTCCGGTGTACGTTCCAGGAATTTCTGCAGTGACCGTGAAGTCGATTTTCTTTTCCGCGTTCGGCTCAAATGTTCGCCAGTAGAATATGACTTCGCGACCACGTAGCTCGTAAAAGTCACACTTGCCTGTCTTCATCAGTTCATTCAATTGTTCCGTATTCGGCTCCAAGCCACCGGGCAAGCCAACGATCGCGACGGTCATCGGTTTTCCTTGGTTGGTAACGTTGGTGACTGTCGTATTCACGGTCATGGTCTTACCAGCGGCAACTGATTTTTCATCTTTGATTTCCCCAGACAACTGAGTCTTGATTTGAATGGGGCAATCAGGATGACTGTTGGGCTCAATTGCGTTGTAACTCATGTCGATGGTGTAGGACAAACCCGTCGCGCGTTTGGCAATGAGTTCTAGCTTTGGCTGTTCTCCACCAACATCACCGATATCAAAGTGGTCGCCCAGTCCCACGATCTCGACGGTTTCGCCGCCGCGTGGATCGCTTGGCAACTTGGTTTTGGCAACTTCAGTTCCGTCAATCAAGATTCGCAGGTTCCCACCACTTTGGGATGACGAGTGTTCAGCGATCCCCACCAAGGCTTTCAGTGCCAAAACGGTTGCTTGGGTCGATCCGAAACCGGCGGTGCCTTGCCGATTCGATGTCAGCCATTTGCACGCGTCACGGGCTCGATTCAAATGCGATGCGCTCTTCATCCAGGCAATCGCTGCGAGCGCCGTTGTTTCAACCTTTCGCGAAATACCGCCACTGGATGTGACCGTAGTTTCCCCGTCGACGCTGCCATCATCTGCTTGAAGTCCAACAAGTTTTGACAATAGCCTGTTGGCGTCGACCGAGCGTTTCGCGTTCATCAGAGTGGCAGCCGACAACGCAATCAGATACGCATCGTTGGAGGCTTTCGCGGCGCGATTCAGTTCGTCTAGCTCGGGCCCAAGTTCGCTGGCTGTTCGCTGCGCCATGTTAGCAGCCACGTCGGCTTCGCTGATCGCCCACAGAACGTAGGCGTTGACGATCGACTGTTTGACCGACCAAACGTGCAAGTGCCGAGGGTTGCGCTGGAAACTTCCTTTGCCGTCTCGCCGCCCCATCAACCACACTCGGGTACGGCGAACCATCACGTCATCGACTTGCATGATTTTTTTCATGTCCGTGAACTGCATCAGCCCGAATGCGGATAGGGCTTCGTGGCCAGGATCATTTCCGAACCACTCGTAGCCACGTTTTGTACATTCAAAGCTGGTAAGTTTTCCATAGCCACGGTCCAACATTCCGCGAGCCTTTTTCGTGATGTTTGGATTGGCGATCTTGTTGCGGCGCATGTAGCTCAGTGCCATTGCGTTGGGATAGTTGGTCGCCGACGTTTGCTCAAAGCAACCATGCGGTTCTCTCAGGATGCTCTCAACACCACTCATCACATCCGACAGCGGCGAAGGATAGGCTCGCAGGGTGACCGAAAGCGAACCGGGAACAATTTTGCTGGCCACAGGTAACGTGATTTTCTCGCGTTTGTTCAACACACCAGCGACTGATTCACTGATCGGGTAGCCGGCTGGTTTGATGTGCACGGTACGCCTGATTTTGTCGCGAAGTTTGTTTTCCCCGTCGGACGTTCCTTGGATCTGGATCATTGCATCTTGCTCGGAACTGTCCTCAGCAACCTTGATGCGAATGTACTGCCGTGTTCGTTGTTCTGCATCGACACTCCACAAAAGCTCGGGCTTGCCCTCGGGACGCAGCGCCGCTGCTGTTTCGATCTTCGCTTGGATACCGATTGCGTCTGCGGTTGTGTTGACTACGGCCACGGGCAAATCGATCACATCACCGGTGGTGACTTCCAAGGGCATTTTGGGTTCAAGCTGAAATGGGATTTTGGAAATCACATCAGCACTCCCAGATCCGATTCGCCCCGTTTTCGTGTGCCCGTCAACGCGTACACGGAAGGACGTGACAGAATCTGAAAGGTCGAATCGAATGGTGGCCTTGCCCGATGAATCAGTGATTACCAATGGTTGCCAGTACAGGGTTTCGGCAAAGTCCTGGCGTACTCCCGTATCTGATTTTTTGTGTTGGTGTGCGTACTGCCGGATCGGGAAACGAAGCTCTTTCATCAGTTGATCCGCAAGCGTTTCGGCATCCAAGCCGCGCGCCGTTAGCAGTCGCTTTAATTGCGCAGGGGTGAGTTTCTTGCCCGTTTTCTGATCCACGAAACCGTCAGCAATGCTGCCACGATTGCTGTCTATTTCCGAATCCTCGATCGCTTGACGCGCGAAATCAGCAGTCGTGTTATCACTGGGGTTTTCCATGTCGGGGATTCCCCCATTCCTTGGCCCAGTGCTATTCGGAGCCATTTCTTGGCCACTCCCTTTCATATCTGCGCTCCGATCATGACTTGAAGTCTTTTGCTTGGACGCCGCATCCAACGCCACATTAGCCGCTTCTTTGACACCGCACCCGAGCATCGCTACCGACATGGACCCGAGCACAAGCAGCACGCCGACATCGATCATCGGTTGACGGCGTATGCGAATCAAAACCAATTTGCAAATCACCACAAAGCTCCAGAAGCCAATCACGATCAGCAACACGAATCTCGTTTCATTGAACAGCTGGCTCCATGCGCGTCCCAATCGACTTTGGTAGCGTGACCAATCGCTCGAGAAAATGTCCTGACTGCTGTAGGTTGGTGCTCCGTCTTTTCGTTCACCATCTAGCTTCAGCAAACGAACGAGTTGTTGACGAAAGTCCGTGTCTGGTTGGTCTGGCGATCCGCTTACGAATCGTCGCCAACCTTGAGTCCCGAGCAACAAATCCAATGACTCTGCAGCATCATCGCCTTCGGAGAGATAGAAATTCGCATGTTCAAGGTCCTCTGGTTTTTCAATTTCGCTGGTGACCAAGAAATGTGTCCGCAATGTCGGTTCTTCATTCTCTGCCAGGCTGAGCGACGCATCGTCAACCACCGACACACCCAGCACCGCAGGCATCGGCTGGTCGTTCTCGTCGGTGACTTGCAGTGTCAATCGCATCGGGTCACCCGGCGAACGTTGCAGTGATGAAGGGTTCTCCAGGACATTTACATTCAGACGTTTGTTGTCGCGGCGAAACACCAATCGTTCGACAAGCGGCATCGGTGGCTTGGTCGATGTGTCCAGCACGGTGACTCGAATCACACCGCTGGCGTCGTCACGAATTGGTAACGTCACAATCGCGTCTCGGCTCGCTTGTAACTCTTGTTGGCCGACCAACTGACCACGGCAAACAGCCTGGACCAAAATGGGCATGCGTTTTCGAGAGCGAATCGTTAGCGAGATAGGTTCACTTGCACCAAACACGCCGTCACCGGTGTCGATTACCGGCAAGTCCTTGACCACCGGTGGCAATTCTGGCGTGTTGATCACGTCGACCGGCTCAGTGACTTTTACAAAATAGCTTTCTGCCGGATTGGGCCGGAATTCGAATCGTCCCATGCCATCGCGCGTCGTTTCGATTGAAGCAAGCTGCACGCCAGAGCTTGAAATGATCTCGCCCTTGATCTCGATCGGCTGGCCCTGCGTGTTGCGGGCGGTAAAGTAAACTCGGTTTTCCAGCCCACCGACCAAGTAACCGCCTTCAGGATAAAACTTGATATCCACATTGCCCAACTGGATTGGGATCGTCTTTGTTTTGCTCTCCACTGTTCCGCCATCGTCAACGGCAACCGACAATTCTGCCTGTCCGACGTTGATGAAATCTGGAAGTTTGAATGCAATCGAAAGTGTGCCGCTGGCGGTCGTCATGACTTTCTGTTGGTGGACGACAACGCCATCGACTTTGGCGGCAACGCGAGCGACGACACCAGCCAGCGGCCCGCCTTCGGCTCGCTCTGCGGAAAAGTCTGCTTCAACAGTTTCGCCTGGACCGTAGCTTCGTCGTCTGAATTCCAGCTGCTTTTTGAATCGAGGAACTCGGTAGACACGCACGTTGAACTTGACCTGTTCATCTGGAAAGAATCCATCAAGGCTCTTTGCGATCAGTGTGTATTGCCCGCCCGGTGCCGCCGATGGAATCTGAAACGAGCCGTTCCCAACGCCACGGTCGGTCACGCCTTCGGTGAAAGCACCTGGAACTGCCGCACCGCTTGGGTCTATCAATTCAAATCGCACTGGTACATCCAATTGCGAAGACAGCGAGCGTCGGTTCAATGTCAATGACCGAAAGAACACGGATTCGCCAGGCCGGTAGACTGGCCGGTCGACTGTTAAATATGTCAGGCAACGCGTAGGTTCAAGCGGAATTGTAACTGTCGCTGATTGCGACACGCCATCGATCGCTTCCGCATGCACATGCAATTCGGCTCCCGACGGGATCACCAATTCTGGCGGTAGAGCAACGCGAGTTCGTCCGTCGTCACCCGACTCGGCAGTTCCGGAGTACAGCTTGTTATCGCCGAACAGAACCGAGAAATTCAATACCGCTGGTACAACTGGCAGCGAACCGACACCGCTGGATTTGGCTTCTGTGATTTGATTCGTCACAAATTCAAATTCGTTTGCCGCAAGCACTCCGCTGTCTGATTCCGCATTGGCGTTGCTGTTCGCATTGGCGTGCAACTGCAAAGCTGGTGCTGGGCGAGATGGTGCTTGTTTTTGGAAACGCAGGCCAACGATCATCAAACCAGTTGCTGCTGTTGTCGCCAGCATGCCGACCGATATTGCCCACCAGCGTTTCGAAATGCGTGCGGGCGCGGGTTGAAGTGTTGGCTCTGCTTGTTCGACTTTCGATGCAGGCTCTACCGATTGAAAACGCGCGGACCCCGGTTCTTGGGATTCGATGTTATTGTCTGCCGATGACTTAATCGCATCTTTATCCATCTTGGGCAAAGCAACGCCTTGGATCTTGGCGGCGTTTGCCATCTTGCCAGCCAGCCGCAATGTTTCCGCCCAGGCAGAAGCAACATCAGGGTCGGTCGCAATGCGTTGTCGCCACTGCTGAGCCTCGGAGTCGTCCAGCAAATCGTAGTGCAGCTCCAAGAGAGACTGTTTGATTTCTGCAGGAGTTTCTTTCATGTTCATGCTTGGGCTCCTACTGATTCGCGGAGTTGTCGGATCGCTGCACGCATTCGTGTTTTGACGGTTCCAATTGGAAGCGATGTTGCTTGAGAAATCTGCTCGTACGTCATGTCGCCGTTTTGGCGAAGCAGAAACACCTCCTGCTCCTCGGGCCGAAGCCCCAAGACTGCGTTATGCAATCGGCTGACCTCTTCGTCTCGCATGAGCCCCGCATCGGGGCCGTCGGCAGTGGATACCATGACCGCTTCCTCAGCAATTGATTCTCGCTTGCGATTCCAGGCCGCTTTGCGAAAGTCTCGTCCAGTGTTCAGCGCGACGCGAAACACCCAAGCCTTCAAGTTGGTAACGTCACCAATCTGGTCACGTTTTCGCCAACACTTCAAAAAGGCTTCTTGGAGCGCGTCGCGTGCGTCTTCCATATTTCCTACCAAGTAATACAAGGTGCCCAGAATTTCACCTTGCGCAGCGTCGAATAGCGACTCCAGCTGTTCACTCAAGTCGTCCGAATCCTGCACCGCAGATGTCGGGGGCTTTGTATTCATGGCTATGCAGGTATGACGAACTCAGACAGCCGATAGATTTTGGAAATGTAAAATTTCTTTGATTCAGAGGGTTTTTACGGAAGTTTACGATGACTAAAGGGCCACTTCCCAGCGACCTTTGCCGAGCCGCCGAGCCTGGTTGCATTTTAGCACCTGCCTGCCCAGCCAGTTGCGCCGCGTGGCAAACGAATCTATCCGGCCATCGTTTCCTGATAGGCGACTTGCTACACTTTGTGGCTGAGTTACATGTTTCGCAGTTCAAAGGAAAATTGATGAGCAAGATTGAGTGGAGTTACCATCGCAACGGATGAACGTCTTGTAAACGAGCGCAGGAGTTTCTTGCCGATACAGATGTTGAAACGAAAGAAGTCATCGACGCCCGCAAAGAACGCTACGGAGCTGAAGAGGCTCTGGCGCTGCTGACGGGCATGACCAAACTGGTGGTTGCCAAAGGAAAGAAAGTTGTCGAAATCGACTTGAAGAAAGATCGCCCAGATGATGACGAATTGACGAAATTGATGCTTGGACCAACCGGCAACCTCCGAGCACCTACCATGAAGGTTGGCAAGACAGTGCTGGTAGGGTTCAATGAAGATGCTTACAGTGAAACCTTTGCGTAGTTAGCTTTTCTAACCGCGTGTGAGACGATCACACTTTGTGTGACGATTTGCAGATTCCTGATACGAGACATAGCAAACCATGTCAGACGAAAACAACGAAGATGAGTCCAAGGTCGTGCCGATTTCGGCAGCCGCCCGCCGAGTTCTGGGAGTCTTGGTTGAAAAAGCCAAGACCACGCCGGACAACTATCCGCTTTCGCTGGCTGGATTGATCACCGGATGCAACCAAAAGTCGAACCGATCTCCGAAAATGGAAGTCGACGAAGGCGATGTGCTTGCCGCGTTGGTTGAACTGCGCGAAGTCGGTGCGGCCCGCGAAGTCCAAGGCAATGGGCGAGTAACAAAGTACCGGCACGCTGCCTACGATTGGATGGATCTGGACAGTCCTCAAGCAGCCGTGATGACAGAGCTGTTGCTGCGTGGTCCCCAGACTGCAGGCGAGATTCGTACTCGTGCTTCGCGCATGTCACCGTTGGCCGACATGACGGCCGCGCAAGATGTGTTGGATCAATTGATCACAAAAGAATTGGTCGAGTCGCTGACGCCGCCGGGTCGAGGACAGACTTTCGCCCATAAACTTTATACGCCGGACGAACGCCAGTACCTAGAAGCTCGTATTGAAAAACAAGCGGCAGCTGCGCCTAGCCCAAAGAAGTCATTGGCCGAAGTCGACAAGTTGCTTCAGCGATTGGATTCAGTCAACGAGCGAATCGATCAGCTTGAAGAACGGATCAAGAATCTCGAAGCGCTGGGTGGACAACCCGCCAAGCAATCGACTTCTGGTTCTTCATCGTCGTAATTTTGATAGTCTTGCCGATGTTTTAAAATCGCAGTCGCTCTGGCTGCGTTTTCGTGCTAACGATTCTTCGTTGATTCTGCTTCGGCAGCGAGTTCCGCGTTGATACCCGTGCCTTGCATGGCTTGACCGAACTGGGTCTTGCTCTTTTCATCAAGCAATTCCAACGGCACATTAACGACTTGCCCGTCCGGCTTCTCTAGCTTCATCGCAGTTACTGTTACTCCAACGATCTTGGCCTTGGTGCTCCGATTACCTGCTTTGCTGGTCCAGGTTAGGAAATCGGTGTTCAAATCAGCTTTGTCTGTGATATCGTTCTGGGGTTTCAATTCGCTTGGCGCCGATGGGGCGCTTCTCAGTATCGTGAGTTCTCCCTCGGCTAGCTTCCAAGAACTTACTAGGTGTGTCTTGTCGATATAACTGATGTTAGCTTCTCCAGACCAGTTCTCAAGTGGAGCGACATCCTTGAAGAAATAGATTTGCGCATCCGTTAGTCGGCATGATTCGGCTAGCATCCGAGCGGCACGCTCCCAGTCCTTGGCGGTATGGCAAGCTCGGATGATGGCGGTTCTTTGCCAGTCATTGAAAATGCGATGGTCTGGTATTGGATAGTCTTCGGTCTCCTCTTCAGGAGGTTCGACCGGTTGGGTTTCCGTAACTTCGGGTGCCTGAGAGGCGGCTAAGTTGACGGCTGGTGTCTGCGTTTGTTTCCCAGCCAGCAGCTTTGCTTTGATCGGCTCGTACAGCGAAAGACCACCGGCCAACATCGCAGCGAATACCACAGCGGTCACAAGACGAGCTAGCTTGGACGCGGTCACTCGCACTTCCATTGGCTGATTGCACTTATTGCAATTTACAACCGAGCCATTCGATTCCACACGGACGTAATTTTTTGCGTCACAGTGCATGCATACTTGTTTGGGCAAGATCCTATCCTCTGTCCATCAATCCAGCCCCGTTTAAGTGCCGATATCTTACTCGGATTGAGCCCCTGGGAAACGTGTTTCGATTCGACTTCAGAGGAATTGATAAAATCGAGAAGTTGCCCTCACCAGCAATCACTCATGCACTATTTGAATGTAATTCCAGTACGCCCATTCATTCATCCAGTTATTGGCTTTGTTCTGGATGTCCAAACGAATCAGCTTGCCAGCGTAACGGCTAAGATCAACCTCTACATCCAGCCATTCGGTGTCAGAAACAGTCTTTGATGCAACCAAATGCTTTGTAACCAGCTTTTTATCAACCAGTATTCTCAGCTCCCAATCACCGTGCGGATGATGGCTGACTCGCATTTTCAGTCGAGTCTTTTTGTTGGGCGGCAGCTTCAATTTCCTGAACAGTGTACATGCTGTCCCCTTATCTAATGGGTGGGTCTGAACTGCCATTTTATTACGGAATACTTTGTGCTCAACAACACCGCCTTCACCCACATTTGAAACTTGGAATCCTGGCGCGACTTTTTGAATACGACTTTGCCAATCTGGCGAGACACCAGGTTGGCTGTCGCCAATGACCATCCTGCGCGCGACAAATTCTTGTAGCCTTGGAACTGAACCTTCGATGGCAAGACGCAGGCTTTCTTTTGGAGACTTTGTAACCATCGGTTCCAGTGCAAACCAATACATTCTAGCCAAGTTGTTGTCTTGGATATCGTCCGCATGTTTTACGAGCTCAGTCAGGACAGGCCAACGATCTTTGAACGGAAAACGTTGGACGGCTGATGCCAAGTAAAGTCGAACGATTGGTGACGGATCGTTTTTTGCCAACTGCACAAACTGTTGCATCACTGCAGCGCTGATTGGGGCCTGCGATTGCTCAGCGTTGGCTAGGTAGAAAGCATCTACATCTGTTTTTTCGACCAGCAATTGAATCGCCCAAGAACGCATGTACGGATCCGAATCGTTTAGCAAGGTCGTTAGCTTGGTTTGATCCAGTCCAGCGGTGACATGTAAAGCCCAGAGTGCTCGAAGGCGTTTGCCGATCGTGTCGGCAGAATCCAAAATCTGATTCAACCTAGCGTGAACCGGTGCGGCGTTCAGCTTGTTTGCTGCCGCGCGTCCATGCAGCAAAACTCGCGATTGACGAACGTACCAATCGTTCGCGTGCAATTGCATCTCAACCAATTCTAGATCGCTAAGCGTTCGCAGGTTTGGGCTGGCGGTCGGCTTCGCGGCTTTGGGCAGCACCCGATAGACACGGCCGCTATCTGGAAAGTTGATTGTATTGCCGCATACGTCGGTGTCGTGCCAATCCAACAGATACACACCACCGTCGGGGCCTATTTCGACGCTGAATCCGACCCAGGCAAGATCATTCGTTGGTAGAAAATCTTCGCCATGGGATCCGATGAACGAAGAACCCTTTGGATGCATGATGTCAGTCAGGACGCAATGCTCATGGATATTGCACATGAACAAATTTCCGTGATACTTTTTCGGAAACGCGTCCGCTAAATAGAAACGTGCGCCGCCGTGCGCGGACAGGTGACTGTGATCGCGAATCGTTTTAATGTCGTCGTAGATGTGCGGATTCAAATGCGGGCGACTTTGTTTGTGATACACACCTCCTTGAACGACATGAAAAAGATGAGGAATCACACAACAGGTCGCGAACCCTTGCCCGGTGTCGTCGAAATCAAAGCCCCATGGGTTTGATAGGCCTCGCGCGAACACCTCATACTCGCCGGTCACGGGATGGTACCGCCAGATCCCACCATCGATCGCTTGTCGCCCCTCGCGTGAGTCGCCTGGTTTTCCAACATGCGACATCGTGAAAACACCATGACAACCATACAGCCAACCATCCGGACCCCAGATAAAACTGTTCAGCGTTTCATGGCGATCATTGATGCCCCAACCATCCAGCAAAACTTGCGGAGGTCCATCGGGTTTATCGTCTCCGTCCTTGTCAGGTATGAAACTGAAATTAGGTGGTGACCCAACAAAGACGCCGCCAAAACCAAGTGCGATACCCGAGGTGAACGTCAGATTGTCTGCAAACGTCGTCTTTTTGTCATAACGGCCATCACGGTCGGTGTCTTCAAAAATTACGATTCGCGTAACGGGATCATCAGTGTGATTTTTCCGAGTGCGATAATTCATGTTCTCGACGATCCATATTCGACCACGATCATCGAACGTGAATGCGATCGGTTCCGCTATCTCTGGTTCGGAAACGCACACGGTCACGTCAAAGCCTTTAGGGATCGACATCTGCGCGACGGCTTCTGCGGGTTTCAAAAACGGCGCGTCACTGGTGCGGTGCTGCTTTTTGGGCAACCGATTCTGCGCTTCGGAATGAACGGCGAAATACGCCAAGGCCAGCAGCGGAAGCAATGCAAGACGATATGGTTTTGTTCGATTCAATCTCATGGCGATTCAACCTCGGATGTTGTTCGCAAGTATTTGACCAAGTCAAAAATCTGTTGTGGTTTCATTTCTTGTAGCTGTCCGTCTGGCATCATCGACTTTTCAGACACCTTGCGGCGTTCGATATCCGATTTTGCGATCACGACTTCAGGTCGATCGACGGTTTTCAATACAACCCTCTGATTGTCTTCAGCACCGATCACGCCATTGAGGACGCGTCCATCTTCGGTGTGAATGATCACCATTCGGTATCCTGCGGGGACGTCGTAACTAGGGTCCAGACTGTTAAGTAGAAAGTAGTCGAGGTTAGCACGATTCGACCCGGTTAGATCGGGGCCAATTTTTCCACCAGTACCGTACATCTTGTGGCAAGCACCACAGGTCTTCTGAAAGACGACTCGGCCGCGAGTGGCGCTGGCTTTCTGAATCGCTTTGGGTGTAATCAATGCTTTGTAATATGCCATCAGCTGCTTGGTGTTTTTGGCAACATCACGGACTTTCCCGTAGACGCGGGTGAAATCGTTTCCAAGCATGTCTCGCATTGAACGTGCGATGTAACTTGGGATCGCAGATTTTTGGATCGTGCCATCTTTCAATGCACCAACCATTGCTGCCGCGTGGTTCTTTCGCGTTGCCAACGTTTCGATGACGGCACGCTGTTCTTGAGGCTGAAGTTCTGGGTAGAGTGAAAGTAGCTGTTTGGCTGCGTCGTCGGCGCCAAGTTCTCCCATGGCACGGATAGCGTTGATTCGAAGCGGTCCTTTGCCAAGTAGTTTTGGTAGCGCGCCGGGCAAATCCTTGTAACGCTGAGTGACCAGCGACTGAAGTGCAGCACGACGTTTGTTCAAATCGGCTGATGGATCTTGTAATATCTTCATTGCATCCGCCATCGCTTGTGGGTCACCAAACGTCTGCGACAATTGCCGAGCCAGGTTGCGAAGTGATTGGTTGCTGCTTTCGCGAAACTCTTGATTCAATTCGTTCCATCCAATTGGTGATGGAATGCCGCGGCGACCAGCAAGCCCTTTGACCATTCCTTGCAGCAGGTTCACGCGAACAGCATCGTCCTCACACTGTGCAATGGTTTCTACCAGTACCGCCAGAACTCTTTCCTGTTCGTCTGCTCTGGAATTCGAAAGCGGAGCGAATAGGAGTACAAGGAAAATTAGAAGGGGATTTTTCATCGGCGATTGAATCTACATTGGGGGCACACAATGAAGCGATCGTGCAACACACAGCAGCCGCATTGACATCAGATTCTAATCGAATTGAAAGTGAGATTCAGCCGGGATGCCAAACCACCCAGGGCAAATCAGTTTTTCAAGGTAGGCAACATAGTAGCTCGGCTGTCCCAG
>CAYNNP010000018.1:0-52143 GCA_964398215.1 uncultured Pirellulaceae bacterium
CACACATTCGATCGATCGAATCTTGATACATTTTTGCAAAAGCGCAACTCCAAAAAGCGTGAGCGAGGGACAATCGATCTTGACTCGGTCCCTCGCTCACGCGTCGGGTTACCTAAATGCCCCGGCTCTTGGTGTAGGCCGGACCGAGCAAACGCTGCAATTGCCGGAACTTCGGACGCAAGTAGAAACGTCGTTGACAGCGTAATCTCTGCGACACAATGGAGGCGTTTGCGCTGTTCCGGCACGTGTCGCGTCCTCGGTCCGGCCTACAACCAAACACCACATGAAAAAGCGCAACTCCAAAACTCACGCATCAGATCACCAAAATGCCCCAGAATCAAAAGCTGATTTGCCCTGGAGTTCCGCTGCTAGGGCTAGAACTGAGATGGGTAATTCGTGTAAAATGTGAGGATTCGCAAACAGATCGCGCGGCACGGATGTTTTCGTGCCGCCCAGATTACTTCCCCCAAACCACCCAGTCAGGATTTGTCATGGCAAAAGCCAAGGCCGCCGATGCAGAGCCAGTCGAAGTTGTTGACTTCAAGGTCGACCCCGAACACCAAGATGAGCACGGCTTTGTAAGCATTTGGAATATCGCGTCGACAACCCGTAAGGGTGAAGTTGTTGCGACCCGAGCCCTGGCGTCGAAGCTTCTCAACTTTCTGTGCAAGAAAGAATGTGATTTTGTTATCTGCAGTACCGCAGATGCAACTTACTTGGACGAGAAATTCGAGGCAGAGAACAAGCTGCTGTATGATTGGAAACCCGAAAGCGAGTATGTCGACATTCTTTCGCAGCATGCCGAGGTTCCCGCTGCGGCATTCATGTCCTTTCTAAAGACGCGTCGTTTCAGCATGAAGACGAAGTACAACCCACGTCGGATTGACCGTGTGGAGTGGTTCACCGATATGTGGTGCGTCGGCTGATCATGATGCGTGCCTGCGTTCTTCTTTTTTTAGTAGCCATCGTTGGATGTGATGCTGCGAAAGAAGAACGCGACAACGGTTTGAGTCGTGTTTCGATTCAACTGAATTGGTACCCCGAAATGGAGCATGGTGGAATCTACCAAGCTCAGGTGGCCAGTGCGTTCAAAGAACAAGGCCTGGAGGTTGAGATTCGTCCAGGTGGTCGCGCGGTTCCTATCGGCGCCGAATTGGAATTGGGCCGGTGTCAGTTTGCGATCGCAAACGCTGACGACATCGTACTGGCACGCAATCAGGGTTTAGATCTCGTCGCCGTTTATGCCGCGATGCAAAACCACCCACGCTGCATTTTGGTACGCGAAGAAAGTGGTGTGAAATCGTTTGATGATCTAAAGGGGCTGACACTTCAGCGCTCCGAAGGTCGCGCTTATGTGGAGTTCTTACGAGCAAAGGGATTGTTGGATGGTGTCCACGAGGTGCCCTATCTCGGCAGTGTTGCTTCGCTGGTCGCTGATCCAAAAACGGCTGTCCAAGGATACTCGATTGCAGAACCGTTTTTGGCGCGGCAACAAGGTGTGAAGGTCCGAACCTTAATGGTCAGTGACTTAGGGATGAATCCGTATTCAAGCGTTCTGGTGACGTCTGGAAAAACGATTCGTGAATCACCCGAGTTGGTCCGGCAATTTGTCAAAGCCGCCAGTCAAGGCTGGCAAGCGTATGTCGATGACCCCAAGCTGGCAAACGATGCTATCCTGAAGGTGAATAAACACGGAATGACTCCCGAGGCACTCGTTTTTGGTGCACAAGAGCTTACAAAGCTGGCACTACCGGACGGGATGCCCAAAGCAGAATTGGGAAAAATGACCGCCGATCGTTGGCGAATCCTTGTCGAACAACTGGAAGCGATCGGGATTGTGGACAAAGGAAATGTTGATCCCGAATCATGCTACACAACTCTGTTCCTGCGGCACGAATAACCGATCGCCAGCTTTGCGTTTTTATGTAGTTGGGACGACGCAAATGGGGCGTTGTGCAAACGCAGTTCTTGCAAACAAAACTTTACACACAACTCGCACGTGAATCGAAGATGATCATTTGGTCCCGCCATGGATACCTTGTTGGGTTGCTGTCTTTTCTTTCGTGCCTTTTGACCGAGCTGGCCGTCGAGTCGTTTTTTCAAGACGACGAGTTCTATCAAAACGCACCTTGGCCTCTGCCGCTGGCACTGTTCATTGCCGGGATTCTGATTTATCTGATCGGCATGCGATTGGATGCTGGCGATCGCACTGGCGTTGCTGATATCGCAACCCAAGGCAGACCTGTTGTTGATACCGCCGAACATTCGTTCTTTTTTATCAACATGAAATGGTGGGGCCCAATTCTAATCTTGGTGTCAATCGTTGTGCTGGTGGTTCGCACAGTGAAGTAACTGTAGCCGCAACCAATGCATCTTTCGGTTCTCGTTTTCTAACTCAATCTTACTCGTGATCACTTCATGGAATTTGGCGAATACGCCGCGCTAGCTGCCGCCGCGCTCTGGGCATTCTCTAGCCTTTTGTACACACGCGTCTCTTTGACGGCTTGGCAGATCAACACTGTCAAAACCGTGGTAGCGTCGATTGTGCTTGCGGTTCAACTGTTCATCGTCTCGCAGATCGAGGGCACCCAGTTCTTGAATGCTCCGGGTTGGTCATGGGGCTGGCTTGCCTTCAGCGGACTGATAGGGCTAGTGGCCGGAGACACTTGTTATTTTCGTTGCCTACAGATTCTTGGCGTCCGCCGCTGTCTCACAATCACCGTCACTGCACCGATCTTCACTGCGATTCTTGGCTGGGCATTTCTGGATGAAATCTTGGCGCCGGTCGCGATATCAGGCGTCTTTGTTACGGTGATTGGCGTGGCGATGGTGATCAATGATCGGACCACCAAAGAAGACGAGCCGGGTCTGTATCCAGGCTCTGTTGGAACAGGTGTGATGTTCGGTATCGGAGCGGCAGTTTGCCAAGCCGTCGGTGCGGTTGCCGCCAAGCATGCGATGACCCAGTGTGATCCGCTGGAAGCCACGTTTGGGCGACTCGCGCCAGCGGCCATCGTTTGCATTGCCATCATGGCTTTTCGTGGCCAATTTACAAAAACCATCAAAGAATCCCTGCGCAAAGATGTTCTCAAACGCCTGTTTCCCGCAGTCGTCTGTGGAGCTTGGTTGGGAGTGTGGTTGAGCCAAATCGCATTCAAGCAAATCGACGCCGCTAGCGCTCAGACGCTGTTATCAACCAGTCCGCTGTTCATCATCGGGCTTACCTGGGCCTTGAGCGGAAAACCGCCGTCGAAACAAGTCGTGATAGGTGCGGCAGTCGCAGTTGCGGGCGTCACCATGATCATTCGATAGACTACAATCTCAAGCTTGAAAATCGGGTTTCTATCGGCACCACGAAACCGCCCACCGTTTGTCGGTAGTTCACACTTTGGAAAATCAAATGTCACGAATCGCGCACGTTCTCATTCTCGCGTTGCTTTGTACCGCATCCACCTCAGTTGCTCAGCACCGCGTCCTGTTACAGGGCAATGGCAAGTTGGCGATTGTCGAAGCGGATGGCAAAATCGGCTGGGATATGAAGTGGGGCGGAATACATGACATCCATCTGTTGGCCAACGGCAACATATTGACTCGTAAGGATCGTACTGTCGTTGTAGAAATCGATCGCAAATCGAAAAAGGTTGTTTGGACTTACGACAGCGCCAGCAGTAACGGCAACAAAGGAAAGCGGATTGAGATCCACGCTTTTGAAGCCCTGCCGAACGGACACATCATGATCGCCGAATCGGGAGCCGCTCGGATTATCGAAGTCGATCGCGATGGAAAACTGCACAAAGAGATTCCACTGGTTGTTGATTCGCCCAACGCGCATTCCGATACACGCTTGGTCCGGCGAACCAGTACAAACACCTACTTGGTCGCTCATGAGAACGATGGGAAAGTGCGTGAGTATGATCGGGAAACAGGCAAAGTTGTTTGGGAATACTCGGTGCCAATGTTCGGCAAGAAAAATGCGGGCGGCCATGGTCCGGACGCTTTCGGCAATCGATTGTTCTGTGCCCTCCGGCTGACCAACGGAAACACATTGATTGCGACCGGCAATGGGCACAGTGTCATCGAAGTCGACAAGGACAAGAAACTGGTTTGGCAACTGCACCAAGAAGACTTGCCGGGAATTCGTTTTGCTTGGGTCACGACCCTCGAAGTCTTGCCAAGCGGAAATCTAGTGATCGGCAACTGCCACGCTGGGCCTGGACAGCCGCTATTGGTGGAGATCGAAAAGGCAACCAAGAAGGTGGTTTGGACATTGGATCGCTTCAAAGATTTTGGGAACTCCGTGTCCAATTCGGTGCTTTTGGACATGGTTGGGAAGTCAATTCGCTAGCCAAGACAGCACATTGGTTTGCATTGCTGCCGTTATTCGTTTTGCAATCCAATTCACGACAAGGAAAACCACGGACGACTGCCCACGTGCCGATCGATCTTGTCTATGATTAACGCTCGAGAGAATTCCTCGATTTTGAACAATCCGTCGATTCACAAACAATCAACCTTTAGGAGATTCATAATGTCATTCCGACACCTGCTTTCAATCGCTTTGGTTTGCGCAACAGCAAGCATCGCATCAGCTCACTGCCAAGTGCCATGTGGCATTTACGGCGACCAACTTCGCTTCGAGCAAATGCTTGAGGACGAGCATACGATTTCAAAGGCACAGCTACAGTTGGCTGAAATTTCGCAAGACGACATGGATCCTCAAGCGATCAACCAATTGACTCGTTGGGTCATGACAAAAGAAGACCACGCGACGCAGATTCAAAACACAATCGCTGCCTACTTTTTGGCTCAGCGAATCAAGCCTGCAAGCGAGAAGTATGTCGAACAGCTCAAGGCAGCTCATGGTGTCATTATCGCGGCAATGAAATGCAAACAGTCGGCTGACCCAGCAACAGCAAAAGCGCTGGAAAAATCGATCTTGGATTTGTACCGAGCCTACGAAGGCAAAGAGCCGAGTTTCGACCACAAACACTGATCGACAACGATTGGACCTACGATCGCAAAAGCAAAATGGCCTTCCAAGTATCCCTTGGAAGGCCATTTTTCGTTTCTAGTTGATCGATTCCCAAACGTCAGCGACGTTAGATAGAAAGATCATTTAACGGGACGTTTTACCAAACGCGTTTTTTCCAAGAATGCTTGCTGGGTTTCGCGGCAGAGGTGCAGCAATTCATTTGTCATTTCTAGGATCTCGGCCATTTCGCCATCCTCGTTCATCGCGAACTCGATGCGTTCTGACAGGTCGGCGATTTCCTCGACACCTTCGCGACGCGCCGTCAGTTTCAAGCGGCCAGCGAGAGCATGCAAGCTCTTTTTGTTGCTTTGGTCGGCAGCGCTTGCAATGCGTTCGATCTGTTCGCCGATTCGTAGTGCCGTCTGCTTGGAGACCGAAAGCGAACTTGGCGACTGTGTTTGATTCAGCTCAGTCAAAACTTCAATGAAGACTTCAACGATATCGGGATCAAACTGTGTGCCAGCACAGCGACGCAGTTCAATATACGCCTCTTCGGGGCTTGCGCCCTTTCGATAACAGCGGTCAGATGTGATCGCGTCATAGGCGTCAGCAATCGTCAGGATCCTGGCGCCCAGTGGAATATCTTTGCCGCGTGGCAGGTCCTGGTGCCGTGAGTCCTGTGCGTAATGAGCATGGTGGGTGCGGATCGTTTCAGAGAGTTCGTCACAATGGAATGCAGAAGCAACGATCTCGACACCGATTCGATCGTGCTGCGACATCACAGCCCATTCTTCTTTGGTCAGTTTGCCCGGCTTCAGCAAGATCGCATCGGGCACACCAATTTTCCCGATGTCATGCAGCAGCGCCGCGATCTCCAGAATGTAGCAGTCAGAGATTGACATCAGCCGGCTGGCGGTGGCGACGCAGTAGTCTGCAACCCGGCGACTGTGATCGGCAGTGTCGGCGTCACGGAAACCAAGTGCGCTGATCAATGCTGCGACAGCGTGGAATGGAATTTTGGATTCGTTTTGCGGCGCTGAACGCGGCAATGGCTTGTTTTCTTTGGCAGTCTTCATCGCCTCGGTGTTCAAACTGCCAAACGAAGTGACTTTGTTTCTACCGTTGCGTTTGGCGTGGTAAAGCGCCTGATCCGCTTGCTCGATGATGTCTTGTGGCTGTTGCGCGCCAAACGTTGTGCAAGACGTACCCAGGCTGGCGGTTACTTTCAGGCCATTGTCCAGCACAATTTCCTCAACCGCGACACGCAATCGTTCGCCTGCGATCAGCGATTGATCTTCGTCAGTGTGCGGCAGCAGCATACAGAATTCTTCGCCGCCGAAACGGCAAATGATATCACCGTCCCGCAGAGTATAGGCCATCGTCGCACCGACTTTGCGAAGCACGTCATCGCCCGCACTGTGACCATGGTTGTCATTGATCGCTTTAAAGTGGTCGATGTCCAGCATCACACAGCTAACCGGATGCCCATGACGCTTGGCTCGGCTCCATTCCTTTTCGACTAACTCGAAAAACGCACGTCGATTGAAACAGTTCGTCAGTGGATCTTTGGTTGCAAGCTCGCGCAGTTCAACATTCTGCTTGCTGATTTCTTCACGACTAACAGCCAATTCGCGGAGCATGGTTTCCAGCTCAGCTTCTTTCTCTTTTAGTTGCGTCACATCCTCGAAGCAGATCAATAGCCCGCGGTTGTCTTCGTCATCACCGCTGATCGGAGCCGATTTGACCATGAATGTTTTTTCATCGTCATCGCTGCTAACAACACTTGGATACTCCGAGTCATTGTCGCGGACAGTCTCGAACCAATTGGCAGCTCGGGTATCATTCGCTCGTTCTGAGGACAAATGAAACTCGAATTTGTCAATCGACAGGCCTTGCAAGTCCTGCGGCTTCATGTGCATCGAATCTGCAAACGAGTCGTTTGCCAGCACCACGCGGTTTTCGTGGTCCAGGATCAGAAGTCCGCTTGTGATTGTGTTCAATGCCGATCGCACTCGACTGGGAACACTCTTGGTCGGATCCATCTGGTTCAGCATTTTGGACAAGTACCAGAACGCCAGCAGCAAGAACACGGCTGGGAAAAACAGCATCATCCTAAAGTAGGGATGTGTATAGAAGCTTTTCCAACTGAACGCTTCCATGGCATTGAACCGAATTTCGATCACACCCCAAGGTTCATTGCTGGCGGTCACAATCGGCACAATCACACAATCGCTGGCACCGTTTTTGGCTGCACTCTCGTCCCAATGCGATTGATGTTCGCCAAACTCGCCAAGCAGCGAACCGTCGGATCGACGGACAGCGGCAGACGCAATGTCATCGTTGCGCCGATAGATTGAATGAATCGCGTCGGCCATCCGTTTGCCGTCTTGCTTCAAATCGTATTTCGAAACGCTAATTGCGATCGCTTCGCATAGCGAAAGCCGCCCTTTCATGCGTTCTGCGCGTGCATCGGGCAACAAGCCTGTTGTCATCGTCAACAGCAAGACGGTGATGGCAACAAAGGCCATCCCGATCGCGACTCGCATTGTTGGTGATAAGTGTTTTGGCTTCATAGATCCGTGCTCTTGTCAAACTTACGCCAAGATCTGGTCCTGTGTGTCCACAATTTTTTAGTTGGTTTTATTTCGCACAAGGTCTTCCAGCGACTCGTCCTCACTCTCATTGCCCGCAGAATCAGCATCCTTTTCTTCATCTAGGATCGGCAATGGGTCCATGAACTTCCAGCCAGGCATCATCGACATCAAGCTACTAACCAGATAACCGCTCCAAACCGTCCAAAGCACATAGAAGTATGAAATCGCCGCGAATAGAAACGCTGCGACTCCTGCAAACAATCCGCCAAACACACTTTCAGGGGCTTCGCGATCGCTCATTTCGTCCAGTGAATCCCACAGCAATGATTCATCGGTAGACTCATCCTGCTCGGCTTGCTCCTCTTCTTTGGCTTCCTGTTCACTATCGCGCGAGTAGTCAAGGAACAGTTGGTCAAACGACGTGTCTCGATCAAAGTTGTTCAGCGCGTCAGTGACTGCATTCGTCGCAACGTTCTGCTGAGCGTCTGCGTTATCGGAATCAGTCTGGCCTTGAACGGCTCCCAAAGTTTCTTCGATGGCATCTGCCTCGGGGTCCATTTCTTCGATGCTAGGCGATGTGCTCTCCGGTTCTTCGATTTGGACCGGATTGCTGGAAGTCGAATCCAGGACTTCTGGCGAAATGCCTTTGGCTGGATTCGGATCGGATCCATCGATCGGGCCGCTAGCCGAAGGACGGCCGATTCCGCCGCCGCCAATGTTGACGCCGATTTCCACCGTGACCAATTGCGTGTTCAATTCACCATCGGTCGCTTGATACGTGAAAGAATCGATTCCCAAGAATCCCGCGTCAGGAACGTAGGTGAAAGAACCATCGGGCGCGAAATCCAATGTTCCATTCTGCACATCTTCCACGACGACGGCCAACAAAGGATCATTTTCTTCATCGATATCGTTCGTCAACACGTTGCCGGCTATGTCAAGGTTTTCTCGTTCCGGTGTGATCGAAAACTGATCGCTTACACCAATCGGTGCGTCGTTGACAGGGCTAACGGCAACGAACACTTGAGACGTTGTCGAAGTCGAAGTCACACTTACCGTTCTGTCACTACCGCTTGGGTTTGATTCCGTGGCGGTGGCAGTGATCGTCAACACGAAGTCTTGAGGCGGTCCATCGTCTGGCGTGACAGTGATGTTTTCAAGCGTCCAACCCGAGACGTCGACGGTCCCGTCAGGTGTGGTTGATAAGTAGGAATTCGTTCCGTCGCTGATCGTGACTCCGGGTCCAATGTCACTAATCACGACTCGCAGTGTTTCACTTCCATCGGTATCGGCGACAATCGCACTCAGGCCGATCGGCTGGCTTTCGATTCCCTCAGCCGCCGTGATGCTGGCAGGGACCGTCATGATGGGAGGATCCGCGACCGCATCTAGCCGAATGTCTACGGTTTCTTGGATCGAGGACTCTGCGACTGCAACGGTTGTGTCGCCATCGGTTGGGTTTGATTCCGAACTCGTCGCAGTCACTGTCAGCTGGAACTCAGTATCGCTGTTCGGTGGCGTGAACAACGTCAGTCCAGCCAGTTCGTTTTGCGTCAGTGTCCAAGTTCCATCACCAAGATCGGTTCCGGCACTCAGTGAGCTACCCGCTGGCAGACCGCTGATTTGTACAACAAGCGTTTCGCTTCCGTCGTTATCCAGTAGTTCACCGCTGATGTTCAAAGCGATCGCGTCGTCTTCGTCGGCCACGATCGATGTGTCAACTGTTAGCGTTGGCGTGTCGGCAACCGCATCGATTTGCAAGTCGATTGTTTCGGTGGTCGTTGCGGGGCCACCTACCACGGTTGGATCCGATGGGCTTGGATTCACCTCGGTGGCAATCGCTGTGACGGTCAATTGGATTTCGCCATCACTATTGCTTGGTGGTGTGATTGTCAGGTCGGCCAAATCTTCTGGCGAAAGCAACCAAGTTCCGTCAGCTTGGATCGTTCCGGCACTCAAGACAGCTCCAGCGGGAACACCGCCGATCGAAACCAGCAGTTCTTCGCTTCCGTCGGTATCCAGCAGCGAAGCATCAATGTTCAGTGCGATTGGTTGATCTTCGACGCCCGTCGCCGTGCTGGTAACACCCAGGTTCGGCGCGTCAGCTACCGCGTCGACAACAAAGTCGATGGTGTCGTTGACTGTGATCGGTGGCGTATTGTCACTTGGGTCACTGCTGAACGAAGTCGCCGAAATGTTGACCGAGAATTCTTCATCGCTATTCGCAGGAGTCTCAACCGTCAGGTTGGTCAAGTCCCAGTCGGAAATGTCGATCGAATCTTGATCAGCGGAACCTGTAAAGCGATTGACTCCGTCGGTAAACGTCACACCAACCGGAACCCCGCTCAGAGTCACTTGCAAGGATTCGCTGCCGTCGGTTTCAGGCACCGACGCATCGATCTGGAATACAGCACTTGGGGTGTCTTCCGCGATGTTCACTTGATCCGGAGTCACCAAGTTTGGCTGGTTGATCTCGTTGTCATCAATCGTGACCGTTGCCACAGAATCAGGACCAATCGCCGCGTTGCCATTCACTGAGTCAAGTGTAATGGTGACAGTCTCGTCTTGTTCTAACCGCAAATCGTCGATCACACTGAGGTCGATCGTAGCCGTGGTTTGCCCTGGCAGCAAAGTCACGCTTCCCGGCAACGAGACGAAGTCGGCACCGCTCGTCGCTGTTCCAGAAACGGTATACGTAACGGTGGTCAGTGAATCGCTAGGGTTGCTAAGTGAAATTGTAAATTGTCCATCGACCGGCGAAGTTCCTTCGGCCGCATTTGGAACATTCGCGACGATGCTAACAACTGCGTTGTCGTCATCTGCGATCGTGATGACTCCGGCCGCCGAGTCAATCGTAATAGCCGAGTTGTCGGTGGAAGTAATCGTCAAGGTGACGTCTTCGCTAGCTTCCGCAATGTTATCGTCGATGGCAGTGATGTCGATTGTCGCTGACGTCAGGCCAGCCGGAATCACAACACTGCTAGTTGTCGGATCAAAGTCAGTGCCTTCTGTGGCTGTGCCTGCAATCTGGAAAAATACGGTCGTGTCAGTATCGGCAGGCGTGTTCAGCTCGATCGTAAACTGCCCATCATCGTTGGGTTCTGCGGCAACAAGATCGCTTGCGGTTACCGAGACGACCAAGGGATCGTTGTCGGTCAAGCTGATCGTTGCTTGCGGTTGACTTGCCAAGACGGTTGCCGGGTCACCAGAGTCGATTGACTGCAAGGTTACCGTGATAGACTCGGTTGATTCCGCCACATTGTCGTCGACCGCGTTGACATCGATCGTCGCGCTGGTTTGGCCGGCAATGATCGTTACCGTGCCCGAGAGCGGCGTGAAATCACTGCCGGAATCGGCGGTTCCGTCGACGCTGTAACTGATGATCGTATCGACCGCCGCCGGGGCTGAGAGTTCAACTGTGAATTGACCATCGTCTCCGGATTCACTGGCGTCGGCAGTCGGTTGGATCGTGACGCGGATCGAATCATTATCAAGAATGCTGACGGTTGCAGCACTGCTTGTGGAATCGATTGTTGTGTTGGGTGCTCCCGATACGCTATCCAGACTGACCGTTACCGTTTCGTCCGATTCGACATCCAAGTCGTCGATTGCTTGGACATCCAGTGTTACTGATGTTTGTCCAGCCGGGATCGTTACGCTGCTCGCGATCGGCTGGTAATCATCTCCAGCGGTCGCGGTGCCTGCAACGGTAAAGAAGATGACAGTGTCGGTGTTCGTTACATTGCTTTGGGTGAATGTGAACTGACCATCGTCGTTCCCTTCGGTGGCAGCCGGATCGTTGGCGACAACGGAAACCAGTGGCGTGTCGTCATCAGCCAAAGTAATCGTCGCACTGTCGATAGGACCGACGCTGATATCATCGTCGCCAGTGATCTGGTCCAAAGTAACAATGATCGTTTCGGTGTTCTCAGGCAACGAATCATCGTTAACAGAAATGTCGACCGTCGCCGTCGTCTGTCCAGCCGGAATCGTCACAACACCACTTAGCGGCTGGAAGTCATCGCCAGGACTTGCATCGCCACCCACGGTGTAGGTGACCGTCGTATCCGAATCACTTGGTGTGCTGAGCGAAATCACGAACTGGGCATCGTCACCCGGTTCGGCCGCCGAAGAATCCACAGCCGCAATGTTGACTTGCGCGGTATCGTCATCGGTGATCGAAACTGTTGCAGTGTTATTAGTGCCAACCGATATTTCGCTGTCGCCAGCAGTGATTTGATCAAGTGTAACGGACAGGGTTTCAGTGCTTTCGACCAAGTCATCATCGATGACACTCAAGTCGATGATTGCGAAGGTTTCCCCGGCTGGAATCGTGACCGTGCCGCTAAGTGCCACGACATCTGTGCCTTGGATTGCGTCGCCGCTAACGGTGTAGCTAACTGTTGTGTCAGTGTCGCTGGCAAAATCGAGCGTCACGGCGAACTGCCCGGCGTCGCTCGGTTCGCTCGCATCTGGATCCGTCGCGATGATGTTAACGGTAGCAGAATCGTCGTCAGCAATCACAACACTGGCTGTGTCATTCGACGAAATCGCAATCGCTGGGTTACCACTACTGATTTGATCCAAGGTAACCGTGATGCTCTCGTTGTCTTCCAAGATGGAGTCATCAAGCACGTTGATATCGATCAGCACGGACTGTTGCCCAGCCAAAATCGTTGCAGAACCGGAGACCGTTTGGAAATCCACGCCCGCTTCCGCGTCGCCGCCAATCGAATAGTCGACAGTCGTGTCAGTGTCGCTTGGCTGGCTGAGCGTGATTGTGAACTGACCGTTATCCGTTGGCTCAGCAGCCAACGGATCGCTCGCTTCGATACTGACGAATGGAGTCTCGTCGTCGATAATGTTGATGGTTGCCGCGTCATCGTTTCCGATTGAAATATCGTTGTCGCCGGAAACGACTTCGTTGATCGACAAGGTTAGATTTTCGGTCGATTCCAACAAGCTGTCGTCCAGTACACGCACATCGATCAAGGCCGATGTTTCGCCTGCTGGTATGACAACACTGCCACTCAAAACCTCGAAGTCTTCGCCTTCGGTCGCGGTTCCGTTGATCGTGTACGAGACCGTTGTGTCAGTATCGCTTTGCGAGGACAAGTTGATGGCGAACTGCGCGTCATCGATTCCTTCGGTTGCTGTGTCCTTGGGAGCATCTGCGTTAACAACAGCGGTGTCATCGTCGGCAATCGTAATGGTTGCCGCGTCAGCCTCGCTGACCAAGACATCTGGATCGCCAGAAACAATATCAGTCAAAGTAATCGTCAGGTTTTCAGTTTCTTCCAGTACCGAATCGTCCACGACGCTAACGTCAATGGTCGCAGAAGTTTGTCCGGCGGGGATCGTAACCGTGCCCGGCAGAGCAACGAAGTCATCGCCTTGGGTTGCATCGCCACTGACGATGTAACTGACCACCGTGTCTTGATCGCTCGGGTTGTTAACGGTAACGGTGAACTGACCTGGCACACTAGGTTCTGACGCGTTCTCGGTTGCCGTGATCGAAACCGTGGCAGTATCGTCATCTGCGATCGTCACAGTTGCTGTGTTTTGCGAACCGATGGAGATATCCGAGTCGCCTTCGGTAACGCTCTGCAGCGTCGCCGTCAGGGTCTCGCTGGACTCAACTAGATTGTCATCCAATGTTTGGACGCCGAAGGTGACGGAGGTTTCACCCGCAGGGATCGTGACTGTGCCACTTAGCGGTTGGAAATCTTCGTTTTCAGTCGCGTCTCCACTGATGACGTAGGAAACGATCGTGTCCGTATCACTCGGATTTGTCAGTGAAACAGTGAATTGACCATCGGTAGAAGGCTCCATCGCCGAAGGACCTGTCGCGACGATGTTCACTTCAGCCGTATCGTCATCTGCGATAGTGACCGTCGCCGCGTTGCTTGGTCCGACCGAAATCTCGTCGTCACCGGCAATGATGGAATCCAAAGTCAACGTGATCGATTCCATTGCTTCTAAAACATTGTCATCGATTACCGTGACGTCGACGTTCGCTGTGGTTTGGCCAGCCGGAATGGTGACGGTGCCAGTCAGCGGCTCGACGTCATCGGCGGCACCGCTGATCGTGTAGCTGACAATCGTGTCAGTGTCGCTCGGGTTGGTCAATTCGACAGTAAACTGACCATCGTCGTTCGGCTCCGAAGCGTTCGGGTCGTTCGCAGTCACGTTGACTTGGGCAGAATCATCATCAGTGATCACAACCGTATCGCTGGAGTTGCTCCCGATCGTGATGTCCGCATCGCCCGATACGATTCCGTCCAAAGTCAATGTAACTGACTCAGCGGATTCCAGTGCATTGTCGTCGATTACCAAAACATCAACCACTGCCGATGTTTGTCCGGCGGCGATGGTCACGGTACTTGGGATAGCCGCAAAATCGTCTGACCCGGCGGTGCCACTGATCATGAACGAAACAACTGTGTCACTATCGCTGGTGGTGGACAGGGTGATCGTGAACTGACCATCGCTGGAAGGCTCGGAGGCAAGAGCTTCGTTGGCGACCACATTGACTTGGGCCGTATCATCATCGGAAAGACTCAGTTCTGCTGAAGTCGTTCCGAGACTGATACCTGGATGCCCAGCAGCAATCGAATCCAACGTGACCGTCAGCAATTCGGATTGCTCCAAGACTTGATCGTCGATCACGCTAACATCAATCGTCGCATCCAGCTCTCCAGCCAAGATCGTGATGGTTCCTGAAACCGGCGCGAAGTCGATACCCGCAGTTGCATTACCACCGATCGTGTATTCGATCACAGTGTCCGAAATGCTTGCTGACGTGAGCGATACAGTGAACTGGCCGTTGTCGTTGGCTTCTCCCGCAACATTGTCGGTTACCGAAATGTTGACTTGAGCCGTATCGTCGTCGGCGATGGTTATGGTCGCAGTGTTGTTGCTGCTGATCGTGATTTCGCTGTCGCCACTAGCAATTGAATCCAAAACAATGGTCACGTCTTCGGTATTTTCCAGAACAGCGTCGTCCAATGTTTCGACGTTGATTGTGGCGGTCGTTTCGCCAGCAGGTATGGTGACTGTACCGGTCAGCGGCTCGAAGTCTTCGCCGCTGGTGGCAGAACCGGTGATTGTGTAAGTCACCACTGTGTCACTGCCACTTGGGTTGTCCAGCGTGACTGTGAATTCCCCATTGTCGGTTGGTTCAGCGGCATTCGGATCGCTCGCTGTCACGGAGACAGTTGCCGTATCGTCGTCGTTGATTTGTGCTGTCGCACTGTCCGCCGACGAAATCGTTGTGCTTGGGATCCCGGACACAATCGAGTCTAGATTGACGGTCAAGCTTTCAGTGTCTTCGACGATCAAATCATCCAGAACTTGCAAGTCGATAAACGCTTCTGTTTCGCCAGCCACAATCGTGACCGTACCACTCAGCGGCACAAAGTCTTGTCCGGCAACGGCGTCGGAAACGACGGTGTAGCCAACGACGGTATCAACCGAACTCGGCGTACTGAGTTGTACTCTGAACTGCGCACCGTCGGCTGGCTCACTAGCAGTCGCGTCGATAGTAGTAATGCTAACCGCGGTTTGTTCGTTGTCCGCAATTTCGATGGTCGCCACGTTAATACCGATAGCGATATCAGTGTCGCCAGATGTGATTGCATCGACCGTCAACACAACTGTCTCAGCTGGTTCGGCAACGGCGTCATCCAAAACTGACAAGTCGATATTGATAGAGACTTGGCCGGCGGGGATCGTGGCGGTTCCAGTCAGCGGCGTGAAGTCGTCACCCGAAGTCGCTGTTCCTGTGATGTTGTAAGAAACAACGGTATCCGTGTCGCTCGGGCTGGTCAGCAGAACGGTGAATTGGCCACCGTCGCCTGGTTCCATCGCTGCCGGATCAGAAGCAATAACATGCAGCAAGGCTGTATCGTCATCCAGGACATTAATCGACGCGGTTGCTTGGCTGCCAATCGATACGTCTGGGTTGCCGGCATCAATCGAATCAAGTGATGCCGTGACCGTTTCAGTCGCTTCGAGAATGATGTTGTCGATGGCAGAGACTGCGATCACAGCAGACGTGTCGCCGGCCGAAATCGTGACCGTGCCAGACAAAGGAACGAAGTCGCTGCCTGGGCTCGCGTCTCCACTGACCGTGTAAGAAACAACGGTGTCAACGTCGCTTGGGTTGGTCAATCGAACGGTGAACTGGCCAGCACTGTTCGGCTCGGCAGCGTCCATGGTTGCTTCGATGGTTACTTCGGCGACATCGTCGTCCAACAAGTTGATCGATGCCATGTCGGCAATGCCGATGCTAATATCGCTGTCGCCCGATTCGATCAGATCCAACGTCAGAGTGACAGATTCAGTGGATTCCACGAGGTTGTCGTCGAGAGTGCTGATGTCAATCGTTGCGTCGGTTTCGCCAGCCGCAATCGTGACAGTTCCAGACAAAGCACTGAAGTCTTCACCGGATACAGCATCGCCACCGATCGTGTACGAAACCACGGTGTCAGTTGAACTTGGATTGGTAAGGCTGACGGTAAAGGTGCCGTCATCGTTCGGTTCGGCGGCCACGTCATCCGTTGCTACCACGGTTACTTGCGCAGTGTCGTCATCAATGATATTGACCGTCGCCGCGTTGGCAGTGCCGATGCTGATGTCTTCGTCGCCGGAATCGATGTTGTCCAGCGAAACCGTTATCGACTCGGTGGCTTCAACAATCGAATCGTCCAGCACGCTTACATCGATGGTTGCCGAAGTCTGCCCAGCAAGAATCGTGACAGTTCCGCTTAGCGGTACAAAGTCGTCGCCACTGTCCGCGGTTCCCGTAACGGTGTATGAAACCACGGTGTCCGAATCGCTCAGGCCAGATAGTTCAACTGTGAATTGTCCATCGTCGCCAGATTCGGCGGATGTGTCGTCATTGGCAACAATGGTGACTTCCGCGACATCGTCGTCCAGCAAAGCAATCTGCGCTGAATCGTTCGATCCGATCGAGATATCTGAATTTCCAGAAATGATGGTGTCGATCGTTAACGTTACCGACTCGGTGGCTTCAAGAATGTTGTCGTCGATTGTATTGATCTGGACAACAACGTCCGTCTGCCCGGCGATGATGGTTGCAGTCCCAGAAACCGGCGTGAAATCGATTCCGGAATCGGCGTCACCGGAAATCGTGTATGAAACCGTGGTGTCAGTATCGGCAGGGTTGTCCAGCGAAATGGTAAACTGACCAGCCGTGGTCGGCTCTGCACCATCGGCGGTCGCGGTCACACTGATTTCAGCATTGTCATCGTCGTCGATATTGATCGTTGCGCTGTCAGCACTGCTGATCGTGATAGCGTTGTTACCAGTCGTGATCGCATCCAAAGTCACCGTGACAACTTCGGTCGACTCTAGCAACGTGTCGTCGATCACCAGCAAGTCAATGAATGCTTCGGTTTGGCCAGCACTGATCGTCACAGTTCCAGACAGAGCATCAAAGTCTGTGCCGCTGGTTGCGTCCCCCGAAACCGTATAGGTCAGGATCGTGTCGCTGTCCGAGGCAGCAGTCAGGCTGACAACGAATTGTCCGTTGTCGCCAGGTTCACTTGCGGTTGCATCCGCCGCCGCGATCATGACTTGCGCGGTATCGTTATCGTCGATGTTAACCGTCGCGGCAGTCGCTGTTCCGATCGAAATGTCTTCATCGCCGTCAGTGATCGCATCCAGCGTGATGGTCACACTCTCGGTTTCTTCCAGCAAAGCATCGTCAAGCACGCTCAGGTCGATCGTTGCCGAAGTTTGCCCCGCGTCTATTGTCACCGTGCCAGAAAGTGGCAAGAAATCTACGCCGCTGGTGGCAGTTCCTGTAACGGTGTAGCCAATCGTCGTAGGACTTTGGCTTGGGTTGTCGATCGTGACCGTGAATTGTCCCGCGTCGTTGGGTTCACCAGCGACCGGATCCGTTGCACTGATATTGACGGTTGCTGTGTCGTCATCCGCAATCGTAGCGAAGGCCTGATTTTGAGTTCCGATGATGATGTCAGCATCGCCACTGGAGATCGATTCCAGCGTGACTTGCAGATTCTCATTTGGTTCAACGATATTGTCGTCGACCACGGTCAAGTTGATTTCGGCAGATGTATCGCCCGCAGCAATCGTGACCGTGCCTGACAATTCAACGAAGTCGCCGGTGCCTTGGGCTTCGCCGCCAACGGTGTATTGAATTACCGTGTCAGTGTCGCTTGCGGCGCTAAGGTTGACCGTGAACAGACCGTTGTCACCAGGTTCAGCCAAGTCTCCATCGGTTGCAACGATCGTTACTTCAGCAGTGTCATCGTCGCTAATGTTGATGGTCGCTGCATTGACCGCGTCGACAGTAATATCGTTGTCGCCGACGACCGAATCCAAAGTCACGGTGATAGCTTCGGTGGTTTCCAGTAGCGAATCATCGATGACGCTCAGGTCGATCGTTGCACTGGTTTGGCCCGCCGGAATTACAATCGAGCCGGGCAAGTTGTTGAAGTCAGTGCCTTGGATGGCATCGCCCGAAACGCTGTAGTTCACAGTCGTGTCGGTATCACTTGGCGAAGATATCGAAACGGTAAACTCGCCGCCATCAGCGGGTTCGCCAGCCGCTGGGTCGCTTGCAGTGATCGAAACGGTCGCGGTGTCATCGTCATTGATGCTGACTTCAGCTGTGTTCGCTGCGCCAATGGATATCACGGTCGCGCCCGACGTGATCGAATCCAAAGTGATCGAGACGATTTCGGCGTCTTCGACAATCGCATCATCCAAAACTGACACGTCGACGGTGGTCGTGGTCTGTCCTGCAAGGATCGTGGCGGTGCCGGTCAGGGGCGTGAAGTCGTCGCCTGAATCCGCATCACCGCCGATGGTGTATGCGATGACGGTGTCCGTCTGGCTGACTTGGCTGATTGAGATTGTGAACTGACCATTGTCCGATGGCTCAGCAGCCGTTGGATCATTCGCCGCAACGGTGACAACGCCAGAGTCGTCGTCGCCGATGGAGATGCTGGCAGTTGAATCAGAGCCGATTGAGATTTCGTTGTCGCCGACAACCGAAACCAAAGTAACCATCACCGACTCGGCGCCTTCCAGGATCGAATCATCCAGCGTCTGCACATCGATCACTGCCGATGTTTGACCAGCGGCGATCGTTACACTTCCTGACAACGGGATAAAGTCATCGCCAGACGTCGCCGTTCCTGTCACGGAATAGGCGATCGTTGTGTCGCTGTCGCTGGGGTTGTCGATCGTTACCGTGAATCGTCCATCGGTAGCTGGTTCTTCGGCATCAGAAGTCGCCAAGATCGAAACGGTTGCAGTGTCGTCGTCCAGCAAGTCGATGGTGGCAGAATCTGTCGCGCTGATGGAAACGTCCGCGTCGCCGCTGGCGATGGAATCCAAGGTAACTGTTACGCTTTCCGTTTGCTCCAGAAGACTATCGTCAATCACGCTCAAGTCGATGGAGGAAGTCGTTTGGCCGGCGCTGATCGTGACCGTGCCAGTCAACGGACTGAAGTCATCGCCGCTTGTCGCCGTTCCACTGACCGAATAGGTAATCACTGTGTCTGTGTCACTAATCGCGCTGATTTCAACGGTAAACTCGCCGTCGTCACCCGGCTCACCAGCGATATCATCGGTGGCAAAAATGCTTACTTCCGCGACATCGTTGTCCGCAATTGTTACGGTCGCAGAATCGTTGGTTCCAATCGAAATGTCTTCATCACCCGATACGATTGCGTCCAATGTAATCGTAACGTTCTCGGTGTCTTCAAGTACGGAATCGTCGATCACGCTCAGGTCGATTGTCGCAGAAGTCTGCCCTTGGTCGATCGTAACAGTACCCGAAAGCGGACTGAAGTCGACTCCCGAAACAGCATCGCCCGTGATCGTGTAGCTAATCGTCGTCGGACTCTGGCTCGGATTGTCGATCGTCACCGTGAACTGACCACCATCCGATGGCTCGGCGGCGTTGGAATCGCTCGCGGTGATGTTGACAGTCGCCGTATCGTCATCGGCAATCGTGACAAACGCACGGTCGTCGGCGCCAATCGAGATATCGCTATCGCCAGCAGTGATCGCATCAAGTTGCACAAACACGTTCTCAGATGGCTCTAAGATCAGATCGTCCATAACCGATACATCGATCGTTGCGGACGTTTGTCCAGCCACAATCGTGACGGTACCCGAAAGCGGTGTGAAATCGGATCCTGGTTGGGCGTCTCCGCCAACGGTGTAACTGACAACGGTATCAGAATCGCTTGGGCTGCTAAGTTGAACTGTGAATTGCCCACCATCACCAGGCTCTGAAGCGAGATTGTCGTTGGCGACGATGGTCACTTCTGCTGTGTCATCATCGTTGATTTGCAACGTCGCCGAATCAACCGCTGCAATGGTGATCGCTGGGTCGCCCGATGTGATCGCATCCAAGGTGATGATGACGCTTTCAGTTTCTTCCAATATCGCATCATCGATCACGCTGACATCAATCGATACCGATGTCTGTCCTGCAACCACGGTCGCGGTTCCAGACAGCGGGGTGAAGTCGCTGGCGTCAGCGTCACCTGTGATGGTGTAACTAACAACGGTGTCCGTCGCGCTGACTTGGTTCAATTGAATGATGAATTCGCCATCCGTGCCAGGCTCACTCGCATCGCTGCCGTTGACAACCGTGATTTGCGCAGTGTCGTCGTCCGCGATCACGACGGTGGCAGAATCGGTCGCCGAAATACTGATGTCGTCGTCACCAGATGTGATCGCATCGAGTGTCAAAGTAACGCTTTCATTCGGTTCGACTACCAAATCGTCGATCACGCCCAAGTCGATTGTGACGTCGGTCTGTCCAGCCAAAATTGTGACGCTGCCCGACAACGAATCGAAGTCGTCGCCCGAAGTCGCACCGCCGCTGATTGTGTAGCTGACGACCGTATCAGTGTCCGCCGCTTGGCTCAAACTTACTGTGAATTCGCCGTTGTCACCGGGTTCGCTGGCCAGCGCGTCGGTTGCCACAACGCTCAGTTCTGCCACATCATCGTCGCCAATCGTGACGGTCGCACTGTCGTTGGTTCCGATCGTGATGTCTTCGTCGCCGAATGTGATCGCATCCAACGTGATCGTGACGCTTTCATTGTCTTCTAAGATCGCGTCGTCGATAACGCTCAAGTCGATGGTGGCCGACGTTTGGAAATTCGGAATCGTAATGGTTCCGGAGAGCGGAACGAAATCTGTTCCCGATGTAGCATCGCCTGTGATCGTGTAGCTAATCGTGGTAGGACGTTTACTCGGGTTGTCGATTGTGACAGTGAATTGCCCGCCATCGCTTGGCTCGCCTGCCGCCGGATCGTTGGCAACGATATTCACAGTGGCTGAATCGTCATCGGTAATCGTTACGAAAGCACGATTCGTTGCGCCGATCGAAATATTGCTATCGCCGGACGTAATGGAATCCAACGTGACATGCATATTCTCGTTCGGCTCGAGGATACTGTCATCCAAGACTGTGACGTCAATGATCGCACTGGTTTCACCCGCCAAAATTGTGACCGTTCCGGACAACGGCACAAAATCGCTGCCGCCCTGCGCGGCTCCGCCAACCGTGTAGGTAATCACTGTGTCCGTGTCACTTGGATTCGTAAGCTGGACGGTGAATTGACCGTTGTCACCCGGCTCACTTGCTGTACTGTCAGACGTGATGATCGTTACCAGCGCGGTATCATCATCCGCAATGATGATTGACGCAGTGTCATTGCTGTCAACCGTTACATCAGCATCACCGGCAACCGAGTCGATCGTCAGAATCACGGACTCAGCTTCTTCTAAGACTGTGTCATCGATGACGTTCACGTCAACCAATACAGAAGTTTCTCCAGCGGCGATGGTTGCCGTTCCCGACAACGCCGTGAAGTCCTCGCCGCTGGTCGCGGTTCCAGTGATTGTGTAATTCACAACCGTATCAGTGTCGCTGACGCTGCTGATGGTTAACTCAAACTGACCATCGTTATTTGGCTCGCTGGCGTTTGCGTCGGCCGCGATTGCAGTAACCGTCGCTGTATCATCGTCGGCAATCGTCACTGATGCTGTGTTGGCGGTGCCAATCGTGATACTGTTGACGCCTGAATCGATGGCTTGCAGAGTTACTGTGACAATCTCGGTGTCTTCCAAAACTGAATCGTCAAGAACCGAGACGTCGATTGTCGCCGAAGTCTGTCCAGCAACGATGGTTACCGTTCCACTCAAGGCGTCGAAATCGACTCCACTGACCGCATCGCCGCTGACCGTGTAACTAATCACCGTGTCAGTCGCGCTTGTGGTATCAAGCAAAACTGTAAACTGCCCATCGTCGGACGGTTCACTGGCAACAGAATCGTTGGCAATGATCGTTACTTGCCCGGAATCATCGTCCGAAATGGTCACGGTCGCTGAGTCGTTACTGCCGATGTTGATACTGCTATTGCCAGACACAACTGTATCGAGTGTCAAAGTCGCATTTTCAGTGTTTTCCAGAATCAAATCATCCAGGACAGCAAGGTCGACCAACGCATCGGTTTGCCCCGCAAGGATCGTGACGGATCCCGAGAGTGCAGCGAAATCGTCACCGCTCGTCGCGGTTCCGCCAATCGTGTAACTGACAACGGTATCACTATCACTCGGATTGCTCAGGCTGATTGTGTACTGTCCGTTGTCGCCTGGTTCACTGGCTTCGTTGTCGTTTGCAACGACCGAGACTTCAGCCGCATCGTTGTCGATGATTTGAATGGTTGCTGAATCGTTTACCGAAATGCTGATGTCGGAATCGCCCGAGACAATCGCATCCAAAGTGACAGTAACGTCTTCGGTATTTTCAACTAGCGAATCATCGACCACACTCAGGTTAATCACAGCATTTGTTTGTCCAGCCGTGATGGTAACCGTGCCCGAAATTGGTGCGAAATCATCACCGGATGTCGCATTGCCACCAATCGTGTAGCTAACAACGGTGTCCGTGGCCGATGGATTGTTCAAACTGACGGTGAATTGACCGTTATCCCCCGGCTCACCAGCCGCTGCATCGGAAACCGCAATCGCAACTTGCGCGGTATCATCATCGGCAATCGTAACGCTCGCGCTGTCATTCACGCCGATCGTAATGTCTTCATCACCCGATGTGATCGAATCAAGCGTCACCGTGACGTTTTCGTTGCCTTCCAAGATCGAATCGTCGATCACACTCAGATCGATCGTCGCCGAAGTTTCTGATTGAAGAATCGTGATCGTGCCAGTCAACGGTGTGAAGTCGGTACCCGACGTAGCATCGCCTGTGACGGTGTAACTGATCGTCGTCGGACTCGTGCTTGGATTGTCGATCGTCACAGTGAACTGACCATCATCGCCGGACTCGCTGGCGGCCGGATCATTCGCTGTAATGTTGACCGTTGCAGTGTCGTCGTCGGCAATCGATATGGATGCGAGATTGGCCGAACCAATGGTGATGTCATCGTCGCCAGCAGTAACCGAATCCAGAGTAACACTGATGCTCTCGGTTGGTTCCAGGATGCTGTCATCAAGGACACTGACATCGATCGTTGCTGTTGTATCGCCTGCTAGAATCGTTACGGTTCCGGACAGCGGAGTGAAGTCGCTGCCGTCTTGTGCTGACCCGCCAATGGTGTAAGCGATCGTTGTGTCGCTATCGCTCACGGCGCTCAGATGTACCGTGAACTGTCCGCCATCGCCAGGCTCACTCGCGGAATCATCGTTGGCGGTGATTGTCACTTCTGCCGTATCGTTATCCGCAATCGTTACCGTTGCGACGTTTGCCGAATCGATGGTGATGTCACTGTCACCAGCAACCGAATCAATCGTCAGAACCACCGACTCAGTGGCTTCCAAAACAGCATCGTCGATGACACTGACATCGACCAGAACGGATGTATCGCCAGCCAAAATCGTCGCGGTGCCTGTCAACGGTGCAAAGTCATCGCCGCTAGTTGCGTTACCACCAATCGTGTAAGTCACAACTGTGTCGGAGTCGCTGGGGCTACTGAGGTTGATCGCAAACTGTCCGTCATTGACTGACTCGGTCCCGTTAGCGTTCGTTGTTACAGATACAGTCGCAGAATCGTCATCAGCAATGTTAACGCTGGCCGTGCTGGAAGCTCCAATTGTGATATTGGAGTTACCCATCGTGACCGCATCCAATTCAACAGTAACGTTTTCGCTGGATTCGAGTAGCGCGTCATCCACAACCGAAACGTCGATCGTAACCGAAGTCTGACCAGCTGGAATGGTCACCGTACCACTGAGCGCCACAAAATCGTCGCCCGCAGTTGCATCACCAGTCACACTGTATGAAACAATGGTGTCGGAATCACTCGCATCAGAAAGCGTGACGGTGAACTGTCCGTTATCCGCAGGCTCCGAAGCGTCTGGGTCGTTGGCTGCAATGGTTACTTCAGCCGAATCATCGTCAGCGATTTGAACCGTCGCAGTACTTGTTGCTCCAATCGAGACGTCACCACCGGATGTAACCGTATCGAGTGTAATGGAAACGCTTTCGGTGCTTTCCAGTAGCGAATCATCAATCACATTAACATCGATCGTTACGCTGGTTTGCCCCGCCACAATCGTTGCCGTTCCCGTCAAGGGCACAAAGTCGTCACCGCTGGTTGCGTCTCCGGCAATCGTGTACGTGAATTCAGTGTCCGTGCTGCTTTGCGTATCAATTGAAACGGTGAACTGACCGTTCGTGCCGGGCTCCGAAGCGGACGCTGTCGAAGCAATGACGGACAGCTCGGCCGCATCGTCATCGTTGATCGTGACAGTGGCGGTGTTGGTTGTGCCGATCGTCGCATCGCTGTCTCCGCTGGTGATGCTGTCAAGCGATACAGTGACGCTCTCGTTTGCTTCGACCAAGTTGTCATCCAGCACATTGACGTCGATCGTTGCACTCGTTTGACCCGCCAAGATTGTCACCGTGCCGCTTAATGGCGCAAAGTCTGTCCCACTGTCGGCGTCGCCGGTGACGGTGTACGAGACAACCGTATCAGTATCGCTTGGCGAAGAAATCTGAACAAGGAACTGCCCCGGATCGGCAGGCTCCGACGCTGTTGAATCAAGAGCAGAGATGGTTACTTCCGCTGTGTCATCGTCGGCAATCGTGACAGTTGCACTATCAAGCGACCCGATTGTTGCTTGCGGGTCGCCAGAGCTGATCGCATCAAGTGTGACTGTAACCGTTTCAGTTGACTCCAGAATGGAATCGTCAATCACATCAAGGTCAATTGTTGCCTGCGTTTGCCCAGCGACAATGGTAACCGTGCCGCTCAATGCAACAAAGTCAACGCCGGCTGTTGCGTCACCGCTGATCGTGTAATCGATCACGGTATCAGTGTCACTTGGGTTGCCGATCTGGACCGTGAACAATCCATTGTCGGTTGGTTCACCAGCCATGCTTTCGGTCGCAACGATGGATACTTCTGCGACATCATCGTCACCAATCGTAACGTCAGCTGTGACCGCCGATCCCAGTGTGATATCAGAATCGCCAGAATCGATACTGGTCAATGTGACCGTGACGACTTCGTTGGATTCCAGCACGCTGTCATCCAGCGTCGTAATGTCGATCGTTGCGGATGTCTGCCCAGCAACAATGGTGATCGATCCGCTCAAGGCCGCGAAATCGTCTCCGCTGGTTGCGTCTCCGGCGACCGCGTACGAGACAATCGTATCCGTGTCGCTCACTGTGCTAAGGGTAACTGTAAACTGACCATCATCGCTTGGCTCCGAAGCATTCGGATCGTTCGCAGTGATGTTGACTTGACCGGTATCGTCGTCGCTGATCGTAACGGTCGCACTATCGCTTGACCCGATCGAAATCTCTGCTTCACCCGCCGTGATCGCACTCAGTGTCAGTGTGACTGCTTCATTGCTTTCCAACACCGAATCATCAATCACATCCAAATCGATCACGACACTCGTCTGACCCGCGCTGATCGTCGCGGTTCCTGTCAGCGGAACAAAATCATCACCGCTCGTCGCATCGCCGGTGACCGCATAAGTAAACGTTGTGTCACTAACGCTTGGCGTGTTCAGCGAAACTGTGAACTGTCCGTTTGAACCCGGTTCGGCTGCTTGGGTCGTTGCTGTGATCGAAAGCTGTGCGGTATCGTCATCGGCAATCGTAACGGTCGCGCTGTCGGCGGATCCGATCGTTATGTTGGCGTTGCCCGCTGTGACAGTATCCAGCGTAAGGATCAGACTCTCGCTCGACTCAATCAAATTGTCGTCCAGCACATTGACGTCGATCGTCGCACTGGTTTGCCCCGCGCTAATTGTCACAGTTCCCGTCAAGGAAACGAAGTCGGTTCCTGCGGTTGCGTCGCCAGTGATCGTGTAAGAAACCGTCGTGTCGCTGTCGCTTGGCGAAGAAATATCGACCGTGAACTGTCCGGCATCGTTTGGCTCGCTAGCGAAAGCATCGGATGCCGACACGGTTACTTCAGCCGAATCGTCGTCCGAGATGTTGATGGTTGCCGCATCAGAGGAACCGATCGAAATTTGTGCGTCGCCCGATGTGACAGAATCCAATGTGACGGTCAGCGATTCGGTTGATTCTAAAATCGCGTCATCAATCACTTCGACATCAATCGTTGCTGTGGTTTGACCAGCCAGAATGGTGACCGTGCCCGACAAAGCCACAAAGTCGTCGGCAGCATCGGCATCGCCACTGATTGTGTACGAAACGATGGTGTTGGTATCACTCGCGTTGCTAAGCGTTAGTGTGAATTGACCGTCGTCGCCAGGTTCGCCCGCGGTATTGTCATTGGCAACAATTGTCACTTCGGCGGAATCATCGTCTGCGATCGTGACCGTTGCAGAATCGGCAGCACCAATCGTGATCTCAGAGTCGCCAGCATCAATGCTGTTCAACGTCACCACCACATCCTCAGACGATTCAAGGATGCTGTCGTCAAGAGTCGTTAGGTCGATTGTCGCTGTGGTTTGGCCTGCCAGGATCGTCACGGTACCGGAAAGCGAATTGAAATCCGTTCCGCTGTCGGCTGTCCCACCAACGCTGTACGACACAATCGTGTCGGTATCGCTTGGCGAACTAATTGATACCGTGAACTGTCCGTTACCGGCAGGCTCAGAGGCGGCAGCATCGTTGGCGACGATAGTGACTTGCGCCGAATCGTCGTCGGAGATGACAACCGTCGCTGCGTTGGCCGATCCAACCGTAATATTTGTGTTGCCTGAAGCGATAGCGTCCAGCGTCAGCGTAACGTCTTCGGTGCCTTCAAGAATTCCATCGTCCAAGACAGCGACGTCGACCGTTGCGCTCGTCTCGCCTGCTAGAATCGTGACCGACCCGGAAATCGCAGTGAAGTCCGTTCCGCTGGTGGCTGTTCCGGAAATAGTAAAGTCGACGACAGTGTCCGTGTCACTTGGAGTGCTGATGTTGACTGTGAATTCACCATCATCGCTGCCTTCAGTCGCAAGTGGATCGCTTGCGATAACGGTAACCTCGGCGCTATCGTCATCCGCAAGGCTGACCGTCGCTGTATCGGCAGTGCCAATGGAAATGTCCGAATCACCAAACGTGATTTGATCCAATTGGATCGTCACATTCTCGGTCGATTCGACAAGTGTATCATCGATGACGTTCAAGTCGATCACGGCGCTGGTTTGCCCAGTTGTAATGGTTACCGATCCAGTCAGCGGAACAAAATCGCTACCGCTAGTCGCGTCACCACTGATGATGTAGCTGACAATCGTGTCCGTGTCAGATGCATTGGTCATGCTGACAGTGAACTGACCCGCGTCGGTCGGTTCAGCCGCTGAAGGATCCGTTGCAGCGATACTGATTTCCGAGACATCGTTGTCGATGATCGTGACAGTTGCAACGTTGCTAGCACCGATCGTGATGTCTTCGTCGCCTGCCGTGATCGAATCCAACGTAATCGTGACCGACTCGTTGTTTTCCAAAGTCACGTCGTCCAGCACCGTGACGTCAATCACAGCGTCGGTCTCACCCGCCAAGACCGTGACTGTCCCAGTCAGAGTCTGGAAATCCGTGCCCGCTGTGGCGGTGCCACTGATCGAGTAGGTGATAACGGTATCTGTGTCACTGACAGTATCCAGTGAAACAACGAACTGTCCATCGTCGCCAGGCTCGCTGGCCGCTGCATCGACTGCGGCGATCGTGACCAATCCACTGTCGTCATCTGCAATCGAAACGTCTGCTTGGTTTGCGGCGCCGATAGAAATGTCAGCGTCTCCAGAGTCAACCGACGCGAGCGTGAGCGTGACGTTCTCGGTGTCTTCGATCAAGTTATCGTCGATGACGTTGACATCAACCGTGGCTGCCGTCTCTCCGGCCAAAATCGTTACCAAACCAGACAACGCGTCGAAGTCTGTACCCGATATCGCATCGCCTGTGATGTTATACGCAAGCGTGGTGTCCGTATCGCTTACTGCGTCCAGCGACACGACGAATTGTCCGTTGCTTGCCGGTTCAGCTGCATCGCTGCCTGTTATCACGGTTGCTTGCGCCGAATCATCATCCAAAATCGTGACCGTATCGAACAAGTTCATGCCGAGCGCGATATCGGAATCGCCACTGGTGATGCTTGTCAACGTCACAGAGACTGAGTCATCGTCTTCCACGATGCTATCGTCCAAGACATCGATGTCGATCGTTGATGAAAGAGTGCCCGCACTGATCGTAACGGTTCCCGACAAAACGCTGTAGTCGATTCCTTCGACCGCATCGCCAGCGACCGCGTAAGTTAGGATCGTGTCTGTGTCGCTGATCGCGTCTAGCGAAACGGTGAACTGCCCGTTTGTGGAAGGCTCCGAAGCCGTATCGATATTGGCCAACAAATTCACAACGCCGGAATCGTTGTCGGTGATTTGAACAATCGCTGAGCTTGCTGCGCCGATGGTGATGTCAGCATCGCCCGCAGTGACAGAATCCAGCGTGACGGAAACCGATTCGATGTCTTCGATCACGGTGTCATCGATCGCGTTGACGTCGATCACACCTGTGGTAGCACCAGCCAAGATCGTGATGGTGCCCGATAGAGCAACATAGTCGTCGCCAGCTGTCGCATCACCGCCCACGATGTAGTTGACCACAGTATCGGTCGCGCTAACCGCGCTCAGCGTGACTGTAAATTGACCATTTGTACTTGGCTCGCTCGCGTCGGATGTGCTGGCAATCGTTAGCTCAGCAGCATCATTGTCTTCGATGGTGACGGTTGCCGTGTTTGCACCCGTGTCGATGCCAACGTCAGCATCATCAGTCGACACCAAGCTAACGACGACGCTTTCGCCGCCTTCGACAATCGAATCGTCAATGGCTGTCAAATCAATCGTTGCTGTTGTCTGACCAGCCAGTACCGTGACCGAACCCGCAAGACTCACAAAGTCATCGCCGTCAACCGCAGTTCCGGTGACGACGTAGTTTACGATCGTGTCACGATCGCTGGCGTTGGAAAGCGTCACGATGAACTGTCCAGTATCGCCGGATTCATCGGCGACCAAGTCATTTGCGATAATACTTGCAAGCGCCGTGTCGTCGTCCATGATGGTCACGATCGCGGTATCGTTGCTTGTGTCAACCGTCACATCGGAGTCATCCGTTCCGGTCAAAGTCAACGTGACCGACTCATTGTCTTCCAAAATCGAGTCGTCCAAAACGTTGACGTCGACAACCGCACTGCTTTGGCCAGCGATGATCGTTACCGTGCCTGTCAACGCTGTGAAATCGGTGCCCGGCGTTGCATCGCCGCTGATGGAATAGCTGATGACGGTGTCAGAATCGCTTGTCTCGGATATCGAAACCGTGAATTGACCAACATCACCCGGTTCGCTGGCCGACGGTTCGTTGGCGACAACAGAAACTTGGGCCGTATCGTCATCAGCGATGTTAATCGTTGCCGATCCGGCTCCCGGCGACGTGTCGACGGTTACATCAGGGTCGCTCGTTCCTGTCAAAGTCAGAATCACTGACTCAGTGTTCTCCAGCATCGTGTCTTCGACAACGCTCAAGTCAACATTGGCAGACGTTTGTCCAGCCACGATGGTCACCGAACCCGACAACGCTTCGAAATCGTCTCCCGATGATGCCGTTCCGCTAATCGAATAGTTGACAACGGTGTCGGTATCGCTGATCGCTGACAGCGTCACGGTGAATTGTCCATCATCTGTTGGTTCAGCCGCAACCGGGTCACTTGCAATCACAGAGACCGTTGCCGAATCGTTGTCGGCAATCGTTACCGTCGCTGAATCGCTACTTGGCGAAACGCTAAAGAATGGCGAGTTGGTACCGGTGATCGTGATCGTGACCGTTTCGTTGTTTTCCAACAGTGCGTCATCAATCACGGTGATGTCGATCGTCCCAGAAGTCTGCAGCGGCGGAATCGTGATGCTTGCGGGCAGCGAGACAAAGTCTGTTCCATCGCCAGCCGATCCTGTGACCGTAAAGAACACTTCTATTTCAACCAAAGTCGACGAACTGAGATTGATTGTGAATTGGCCGGCGTCGCCCGACTCGTCGGCATCAGGGTCGTTAGCTGTGATCGTTACGGATGCAGAATCATCGTCTTCGATCGTAACCGTGGCGGTGTCGGCCGCTGCGTCGATGCTAACGTTCGTGTTGTCAGTGCCACTCAAAGTAACAATGACGCTTTCGTTGTCTTCAAAGGCCCCGTCGTCCAATGTTTCAACATCAATCGTCGCCGATGTTGACCCCGCGATGATGGTCACCGATCCCGTCAAGCTCGTGTAGTCTGTTCCCGCGGTCGCCGTTCCAGAAACCGTGTAATTCACCACTGTATCTGTATCGCTTGGCGACGATATCGTGACCGTGAATTGTCCATCGCTACTTGGTTCGGCAGCCAGCGCATCGGTTGCAGCTATCGAAACCAAAGCCGTATCATTGTCAGCGATCGTTATCGTTGCAGCGTTCGTCGTGCTGATCGAAACATCGGCATCGCCGGATGTGACGCTCGTTAGCGTTGCCACAACCAATTCGTTGTCTTCCAGCAGGTTGTCGTCAAGCACGCTGACGTCAATCGTCGCCGACGTGTCACCGGCAAGGATCGTAACGCTTCCCGAAAGAGCAACGAAGTCCGTTCCAGCAGTCGCATCGCCAGTGACCACGTATGCAATCGTTGTATCAGTATCACTTGGGCTCGATAGAGTCACTGTGAACTGACCGTCATCGCCAGGTTCGCTAGCCAAAGAATCGTTTGCAGTGATGGTGACTTCGGCAGTATCATCATCTGAAATCGTAACAGTCGCTTGTGGGCTTCCGGTGTCCACTGTTACGTCGGGATCATCGGTTCCCACCAAGGTAACGATGACCGTTTCATCGGCTTCCAAGACACTGTCGTCGACCGCGCCAATGTCAATCGTTGCGGACAGAGTCCCAGCGCTGATCACAACGCTGCCGCTGACAGCATTGAAATCATTGACAGCGTCGGCGCTGCCCGTGACAACGTAATTCACAACCGTGTCGCGATCACTTGCTTCGGAAATGGTGACCGTGAATTGACCGTTGTCGGCAGGTTCAGCCGCTGTTGGGTCGCTGACCGAAACCGCGACTGTTGCCATGTCATCGTCGGCAATCGTAACGGTCGCTGTATCTGCTGTGTTATCAATGTCGATGACAGAATTGTCAGTCGAAAGCAACGTTACGATGACCGTTTCGTCGTTCTCAAGTAAACTTTGATCAAGCACATCGACATCAATCGTCGCCGACGAAGTCCCAGCCGAAATCAAGACCGTGCCGACTAGCGAAACAAAGTCGTCGCCAGCAGTTGCGGTTCCCGATACAGCGTAGCTGACCAACGTATCCGTCGTGCTGAGCTCCGATAGGCTTACCGTGAACTGTCCGTCATCGCTCGGTTCCGAAGCGGTATTGTCGTTCGCCAACACGCTGACCAGCGAACTGTCGTCATCGCTAATCGTTACAGTGGCTTGGCTGGATGATGTGTCGACGCTCACATCAGCGTCATTGGTGCCCGTTAACGTAATCACGACGGATTCGCTTAGTTCAACCAGCGAGTCGTCTAGCGTCGCAAGGTTGATTGTGGCTGTCGTCTGGCCAGCGGTGATCGTCACCGAACCTGTCAGTGCGGTATAGTCGCTGCCAGCCGTTGCGTCTCCAGCAACGTCGTAGAAAACGACCAAGTCAGTGTCGCTTGGATTGTCAATAGAAACTGTGAACTGACCGCCATCGGATGGCTCACCAGCGACCGGATCATTCGCAACGATGCTTACTAGAGCCGTGTCGTCATCCGCGATCGTTACCGTAGCACTGTTGGCAGAACCGATCGTCAGATCCGCGTCCCCCGATGTGATCGAATCAAGTGTGATGGTGACGGATTCATCGTTTTCCAAAACGCTATCGTCAATCGCTGCAACAGCAACCGTCGCCGAAGTGTTGCCAGCCAGAATCGTGACGGTACCGCTCAAAGGCGTGAAGTCATCGCCGCTTGTGGCTGTGCCTGAGATGGTATAGGCCACCACGGTGTCAGTATCGGCTGGGCTGCCGATTGAAACTGTGAACTGTCCACCATCAGAAGGCTCCGAGGCGTTGGGGTCGCTGGCTGAAACCGTTACTTCGGCGGAGTCGTCATCCGCGATCGTCGCGCTCGCTGAATCAGCCGCGCCAATGGAAATGTCAGCGTCGCCACTGAGGATAGCATCAAGTGTGACGACCACCGTTTCGTCGGACTCCAAGACCGCATCGTCGACAATTGACAAATCGATCGTCGCAGTCGTTTGCCCCGCAAGTACCGTGACGGTTCCGCTCAGCGCATCAAAGTCCGTTGCACTGGTCGCGTCTCCGCTCACGCTATAGCTGATAACCGTATCGGTATCGCTTATCGCATCGAGTGTAACCGTGAATTGTCCATCATCGCCGGGCTCGGCAGCGGCCGGGTCGTTGGCCGTGATGCTGACCGACGCTGAATCATCATCCGCGATGGTAACAGTCGCTGCATTCGACGCGCCAACAACAATGTCTGCATCGCCAGAAACCGAATCAAGCGTTAATGTTACGGATTCAGATGCTTCCAAAACGCTGTCATCGAGAACGGCAAGATCGACGCTGACTGTGGTTTGACCGGCCAGGATAGTAACGCTTCCTGGCAGCGTTACAAAGTCGTCACCCGACACAGCGTCACCGCTGACGGTGTAGTTAACGATCGTGTCCGTGTCACTTGGATTGCTGATGCTGATTGTAAACTGGCCATCATCACCGGGTTCCGCCGCGGCACTATCATTGGCAACGACCGTGACTTCAGCCGTATCGTCATCTGCAATTGTGACCGTCGCGGCAGTAGTTGACCCGAGCGTGATATCAGAATCACCCGACGTGATCGCGTCCAATGTCAACGTCAGCGACTCGTTTGCTTCCAAGATGCTGTCGTCAACCGTTGTCACATCAATGACCGCGGATGTTTGGCCAGCCAAGACCGTGACCGAACCAGACAGTGGCGTGAAGTCAGCCCCCGAGCCTGCGTCGCCGCCGATCGTATAAGCAACGATGGTGTCGCTATCGGATGGATTCGTCAACGTAACCGTGAACTGACCGCCATCTGTCGGCTCGGCAGCATTCGGATCACTCGCAAACACATTGACTTGCGCGGTATCGTCATCGGAAATGTTGATCGTTGCATTGTCCACAGCGTCAATGCTGATGCCCGAATCGCCGCTGTTGATAGCAGTCAAAGTCAACGTGAGCGCTTCGTCGGCTTCCAAAATCGAATCGTCAACTACCGAAACGTCGACCACAACCGAAGTTTGCCCAGCCAAGATCGTTGCGGTTCCCGACAAGACTGTAAAGTCATCGCCGGCCGTGGCATCACCACTCAGTGCGTAGCTGACGGTTGTGTCCGTATCGCTCGGCGCCGAAATGCTGATTGTGAACTGTCCATCGTCACTCGGTTCGCTTGCAGCCGAATCGGTCGCCACTACCGAAACAGTCGCGGTATCATCATCGCCAATCGTGACCGATGCAGTAGCCGATGCCCCGACGGAAATCGAGGAGTCACCTGATGTGATCGACTCCAACGTCACCGTGACGAATTCATTGTCTTCTAAGATCGAATCATCAATCACGTTGACGTCGATGGTGCTAGTCGTCTGCCCAGCGAGAATTGTGACCGTGCCTGACAGAGTTGCATAGTCGGTTCCGGCGGTCGCATCACCCGAAATCGAATAGGCAATCACGGTGTCCGTTGCACTTGGAGCATTCAACGAAACAGTGAATTGTCCATCGTCTCCTGGCTCGTTTGCCGTATCGTCATTGGCAACGATATTCACCGTTCCAGAATCGTCATCGGCAATCACAACGGTTGCCGTATCGGCAGCGCCCAATGTCAGATCCGAATCGCCCGACGAAATCGCGTCCAAGCTGACGGTAACAGACTCCGCGGCCTCTAAGATCGAATCGTCAAGCACATTGACATCGATCGTCGCGGATGTTTGACCAGCAAGAATCGTAACGGAACCGGCGAGCGCCACGAAGTCCACGCCGGAAGTGGCATCACCGGAAACCGTGTAGTCAATAACGGTATCGGTGTCGCTCGGAGCACTGATTGAAACGGTGAAAGTACCAGTGTCCGACGGTTCGCCTGCGCTAGCATCCGTCGCGGAAATCGTTACCAGCCCCGTGTCGTTGTCCGCGATCGAGACGGTTGCATTGTCAGCAGCGCCAATGGAAACTTCATCATCGCCAGCAGTCACCGACTCGAGCGTAACCGTAACCGACTCGCTGTCTTCCAAGACTGAATCATCAACCACAGCCACATCGATTGTCGCCGAAGTCTGCCCAGCCAAAATCGTCACGGTACCTGTCAGCGGCGTAAAGTCATCACCCGAAGTCGCATCGCCGCTAATCGAATAAGCAACAACCGTATCGGTATCGCTCGGGCTGGATATCGAAACGGTGAACTGCCCTTCATCGCCCGGTTCACTTGCCGTTGCATCGTTCGCAGCGATCGTTACTTCTGCTGTGTCGTCATCACTGATCATCACAGTCGCTGTAGCGCCCAGACCCAGCGTAACGTCGGAATCACCCGAAGTAATCGACTCCAACGTGACCGTTACGTTCTCGGCATCTTCCAAGATCGAATCGTCAGCCACAGCAATGTCAATCGTCGCCGTAGTCTGCCCAGCCAAGATGGTCACCGTACCGGTCAACGCTGTAAAATCATCTCCCGAAGTCGCATCGCCACCAATCGCGTAAGCAATGACCGTATCCGTATCGCTCGGGCTGGAAATCGAAACCGTAAACTGACCATCATCGCCCGGTTCCGAAGCCGACGCATCGTTCGCAGTGATCGTCACGACGGCCATGTCATCATCGCTGATCGTAATGCTAGCTGTATCAGCGATACCAAGTGCGATGTCGGGATCGCCCGAAGTGATTGCATCGAGCATTACTGTGACAACTTCGTCGCCTTCAAGTGTCGAATCATCAATCACGTTGACGTCAACGGTCGTAGAAGTCTGCCCGGCCAGAATCGTTGCGGTCCCACTTAGCGCCGTGTAGTCGTCACCGGCACTTGCGTCGCCACTGATCACATACGTTACAATGGTATCCGTGTCACTTGCGTTGCTGATGCTGATGGTGAATTGCCCGTTGTCGCCAGGTTCTGACGCAGCATCATCATTCGCGGTGATTGTAACCAGCGCAGAATCGTCATCACTAATGGTCACCGTTGCATTCGCAGCAGCGCCGATCGCGATGTCGGCGTCGCCAGAAGTGATCGAATTCAATGTCAAAGTGACGCTTTCGGTGTCTTCCAGAATGGAATCATCAATCGCGTCAACATCAACGGTCGCCGAACTCTGGCCAGCCAAAATGGTGACCGTTCCAGACAGCGGAGTGAAGTCGGAACCCGATGTGGCGTCACCACCAATCGTATAAGCGATCACGGTGTCGGTATCACTAACGCTGCTGATCGAAACTGTAAACTGGCCACTGTCGGTTGGTTCAGCAGCTGTTGCATCGCTGGCGACAACGGTCACTTCGCCGCTATCATTGTCGGTAATCGTAACCGTTGCAGTGACAGAAGCGCCCAGAGAAATCGAAGGGTCACCCGCTGTGACGTCATCTAGCGTAACAGTAACGCTTTCCGTGGATTCCAATATCGAATCGTCCAGGACGGCGATGTCAATCGTGGCAGAAGTTTGACCAGCAAGGATCGTGACTGAACCGCTAAGGTTTGCGAAGTCTGTTCCTTCGACGGCATCGCCACCAACACTGTAGCTAATCGTCGTGTCAGTAGAACTCGCGTTGGCAATGGAAACTGTGAACTGACCGTTCGTGTTCGGCTCCGAAGCAGACGCGGTTGTCGCAGCGATATTCACTGTCGTAGAGTCATCGTCGGCGATCACGACCGTAGCTGAATCAGTAGCCCCGATCGATACATCCGCATCACCGCTGCTGATAGACGCTAACTGTACCGTTACGGTTTCACTGGCTTCAAGCAACGAATCGTCCAGCACAGCAACATCGATCGTCGCCGAAGTCTGCCCAGCCAAAATCGTCACGGTACCACTTAGCGGTGTAAAGTCATCACCCGAAGTCGCATTGCCACCAATCGTATAGGTAACAACAGTGTCCGTATCGCTCGGATTGGAGATCGAAACCGTGAACTGCCCGTCGTCCCCCGGTTCCGAAGCCGACGCATCGTTCGCAGCGATTGTCACTTCAGCCGTGTCATCATCACTGATCGTCACCGTCGCACTATCGGCCGCGCCGATCGAGACCTCAGTGTCGCCAGACGTGATCGAATCCAATGTAACCGTCACGCTCTCGGCATCTTCCAAAATCGAATCATCGACCACAGCAATATCGATCGTGGCCGAAGTCTGCCCAGCCAGAATCGTGACGGTGCCGGTCAGGGGCGTAAAGTCATCACCGGAAGTCGCATCGCCACCAATTGCGTAGCTAACAATGGTGTCGGTATCGCTTGGATTGGAAATCGAAACCGTGAACTGACCACCGTCACCCGGTTCACTTGCCGTTGAATCATTTGCAGATATCGTCACTTCAGCCGAATCGGTATCACTGATCGTTACTGTCGCACTATCGGCCGCACCGATTGAGACATCAGCGTCACCCGAAGTGATCGAATCCAAGGTGACTGTTACGTTCTCGGCATCTTCCAAGATCGAATCGTCGATCACGGCCACATCGACCGTTGCCGAAGTCTGCCCAGCCAAGATCGTGACGGTACCGGTCAACGGCGTAAAATCATCACCCGACGAGGCATCACCACCAATCGTGTATTCAACAACGGTATCGGTATCGCTTGGGCTAGAAATCGAAACGGTGAACTGACCATCGTCACCAGGCTCCGAAGCCGACGGATCGCTGGCAACAACAGTCACTTCGGCCGTATCATCATCGCTGATTGTAACCGTCGCGGTAGCATTTAGACCCAGCGCAATGTCGGAGTCACCGGAAGTAATTGACTCCAATGTAACCGTCACGTTCTCGGCATCTTCCAAGATCGAATCATCAACCACAGCCACATCAATCGTCGCCGAAGTCTGCCCAGCCAGGATCGTCACCGTACCGGTCAACGGCGTAAAGTCATCACCCGAAGTCGCATCGCCACCAATCGCGTATGCAATGACCGTATCAGTATCGCTCGGATTTGAAATCGAAACTGTGAACTGACCACTGTCACCCGGTTCTCCAGCCGATGCATCGTTCGCAGCGATCGTGACGATGCCTACATCGTCATCACTGATCGTCACCGTCGCACTATCGGCTGCGCCGATCGATACATCTGTGTCGCCAGAAGTGATCGAATCCAAAGTGACCGTAACGTTCTCGGCATCTTCCAGAATCGAATCATCAACCACGGACACGTCAATTGCCGCCGAAGTCTGACCGGCCAGAATCGTCACGGTACCCGTCAGCGGCGTAAAGTCATCACCCGAAGTCGCATCACCACCAATCGTGTAGGCAACGACAGTATCTGTATCGCTCGGGTTGGAGATTGAAACCGTGAACTGACCATCGTCACCCGGTTCACTTGCCGATGGATCATTTGCAGCGATAGTCACTTCAGCCGAATCGTCATCGCTGATCGTCACCGTCGCGCTATCGGTCGCACCGATCGAGACATCAGCGTCACCCGAAGTGATCGAATCCAATGTGACCGATACGTTCTCGGCATCTTCCAAAATCGAATCATCAACCACAGCCACATCGATCGTCGCCAAAGTCTGCCCAGCCAGAATTGTCACGGTGCCGGTCAGCGGCGTGAAGTCATCACCCGAAGTCGCATCACCGCCAATCGTGTAAGCAACAACTGTGTCGGTAGAACTTGGGCTGGAGATCGAAACCGTGAACTGCCCATCGTCACCCGGTTCTGAGGCGGACCCATCATTTGCAACAACAGTCACTTCCGCTGAATCATCATCGCTGATCGTAACTGTCGCAGCGGACGAAACGCCAAGTGTGATTTGGGAATCGCCAGCCGTGATCGAACCCAAGGTAACCGTGATGCTCTCGGTGTCTTCGACTAGTAGATCGTCGAGGACTTCGATATCAATTGTCGCCGATGTTTCCCCAGCCAGAATTGTTACCGTACCGGACAGAGGCGTGAAATCGTCGCCGCTCGTTGCCGTTCCTGTGACCGTGTAGCTAACCGTTGTGTCGGTCGAGCTAGCGTTTGTCAAAGTAACTGTGAGCTGGCCATCCGTTCCCGGTTCACTGGCCGATGGGGTCGTTGCAGAAATGTTTAGCGTCGTTGAGTCATCATCGCCGATGATAACGTCGGCGCTGTCGGCCGCGCCGATAGTAATGTCCGCATCACCGTTTACAACCGATGCCAGAGCAACCGTCACAGTCTCGTTGCTTTCCAGCAAGGTATCATCCAAGACATTTACATCAATCGTTGCCGAAGTTTGCCCAGCCAGAATGGTCACTGTGCCAGACAGCGCTGTAAAGTCATCGCCTGACGTCGCGTCGCCGCTGACCGTATAGCTAACAACTGTGTCCGTGTCGCTTGGGTTGCTGATTGAAACTGTAAACTGGCCACCGTCCGTCGGCTCGGCGGCAGTTGGATCGTTCGCAACAATTGACAGTTCCGCAGAATCGTCATCGGTGATTGTTACCGTCGCACTGTCATTCGTGTCGATCGTGATGTCGGCATCACCCGCTGTGATCGAATCAAGGGTCGCGGTGAGGGCTTCGTTGTCTTCCAAGACCGAGTCATCGATTGTGTTGACATCGATGGTCGCCGTCGTTTCACCAGCAAGGATTGTGACCGTCCCCGAAAGAGCAACAAAGTCTTGGCCAGCAGTCGCATCACCAGTAATCGTGTACGCGACCACGGTATCCGAATCACTAGCACTGCCAAGTTCGACAGTGAACTGCCCTGAATCCGATGGTTCGGCTGCGGACGCATCGTTTGCTGTGATTTGCACGGTTGTCGTGTCGGTATCGACGATCGTCACCGTCGCACTATTGGTCGATCCAATCGATGCGTTTGCGTTACCCGATGTCACCACGTCCAGAGTCAGTGTGACCGATTCAGTGTCTTCCAGGATCGCGTCATCGATCACGCTCACATCAATAGTGGCGGAAGTTTGACCGGCCAGAATCGTCACGGTGCCCGACAGTGCTGTGAAATCAGATCCGCTTACCGCGTCGCCAGTTACGGTATAGCTGACAACGGTGTCCGTGTCGCTTGGGGCGCTAATGCTGACAGTGAACTCGCCGTCGTCACCGGGTTCAGCAGCAGAGCCGGTTGCAGAAACGGTGATCTCAGCAACGTCGTTATCGGTGATGCTGACAACCGCCATGTCACTTGCACCGATGCTGATATCGGCGTCTCCCGACGCAATCGCGTCCAGCGAGACGACGACCGTCTCTGTGTTTTCCAAAATCGCGTCGTCAATCGCAGTCACATCAATCGTGGCCGAAGTCTGCCCAGCCAAGATCGTCACCGTGCCGGTCAGCGGCGTAAAGTCGTCACCGGAAGTCGCGTCTCCACCAACCGTGTAAGTAACAACGGTATCGGTATCACTTGCGTTGCTGACCGATACCGTAAACTGACCGCCGTCGGTTGGCTCGGCCGCCATGTCATCGTTCGCGAGAATGCTGACTTCCGCTGAATCGTTGTCAGCGATGGACACAGTCGCGGTGTCAGACGAATCGATGCTGATGTCAGAATCACCCGACGTGATCGAATCAAGAGTAACCGTGACGCTTTCTGTGTCTTCTAGAATTGAATCATCGACGATGTTCACATCAATCGTTGCGGTAGTCTGCCCAGCCAGGATGGTGACGGTGCCCGAAAGTACCGTGTAGTCATCGCCAGCGGCCGCGGTTCCGGTCACTGAATACGATACCGTTGTGTCGGTGTCACTTGCGCTGCTCAAGCTAACTGTGAACTGACCGCTATCGGCTGGTTCTGCTGCCATGGAATCAGTTGCCTGAATCATGACGGTCGCGGAATCGTCATCGGCGATAGTAACTGTGGCACTGTTGACGCTGCCAATCGTGATGTCTGAATCGCCGCTCGTGACAGAATCCAACGTGAGTGTTAGGTCTTCGGTTGATTCCAAGACGGCATCGTCCAACACAGCCACATCGACAACGACCGACGTCTGGCCAGCAAGGATCGTTGCTGTTCCTGATAGAGCCGCGAAATCGTCGCCCGACGTAGCATCACCGCTCAAGGTATAGCTAACGACAGTGTCCGTACCGCTGGCACTACCAATGCTGATTGTAAACTGACCATCATCACTTGGCTCCGCAGCCGATGGATCGTTCGCAGTGACAGAAACTTGCGTGGAATCATTGTCAGCAATCAGTACCGTCGCGCTATTGCTGGATCCAATCGAGACGTCCGCATCGCCACTGGTGATCGAATCGATTGTCAGCGTCACGCTCTCGGTGGCTTCCAGAATCGCGTCATCCACAACGGCGACATCGACGGTAGCAGAGGTTTGGCCAGCAGCTATCGTGACCGTGCCAGAGAGTGGTGTAAAGTCATCGCCGGCGGTCGCGTCACCACTGATTGTGTAACTCAGCACCGTGTTCGTGTCGCTGGGGTTATCAATGCTGACTGTAAACTGACCACTGTCGCCCGGTTCGCTCGCGTTTGGATCGCTGGCCGAAACGCTCACCTGCGCGCTGTCGTTATCGGAAATGGTTACCGTTGCCGAGTTTGCAGCACCGATCGTCACATCTGAATCACCAGCCGATACCGAATCCAGCGTCACGACAATCGTTTCCGCGTCTTCGAGTGTCGCGTCATCGATCGTCGTTACGTCAATGGTTGCAGAACTTTCCCCAGCCAGAATCGTGACCGTGCCGGACAGCGGCGTAAAGTCATCGCCTGAGGTCGCATCGCCGCCAATCGTGTAAGCAACAACCGTATCGGTGTCGCTGAGGCTGGAGATCGAAACGGTGAACTGCCCATCATCACCCGGTTCACTTGCCGCTGAGTCATTCGCAGATATCGTCACCTCAGCCGAGTCATTATCGCTGATTGTCACGGATGCACTATCGGCCGCACCGAGCGAGACATCAGAGTCGCCAGAAGTGATTGAATTCAAGGTAACTGTTACGTTCTCGGCATCTTCCAAAATCGAGTCATCGACCACAGCCACATCAATTGTCGCCGAAGTCTGCCCAGCCAGAATCGTCACGGTACCTGCTAGTGGCGTGAAGTCATCACCCGAATTTGCATCGCCGCTAATCGTGTAAGCAACAACCGTGTCAGTATCGCTCGGGCTGGAGATCGATACGGTGAACTGACCATCATCGCTCGGTTCCGAAGCAGACGCATCGTTCGCAGCGATCGTCACTTCTGCTGTGTCGTCATCACTGATCGTCACAGTTGCTGTAGCGCCCAGACCCAACGTGACGTCGGAGTCACCAGAAGTAATCGCCTCCAACGTAACTGTCACGTTCTCGGCATCTTCCAAAATCGAATCATCAACCACAGCAACGTCAATCGTCGCCGACGTCTGCCCAGCCAAGATCGTCACCGTACCGGTCAACGCTGTAAAATCATCACCCGAAGTCGCATCGCCACCAATCGCGTAAGCAATGACCGTATCCGTATCGCTCGGGCTGGAAATCGAAACCGTAAACTGACCATCATCGCCCGGTTCCGAAGCCGACGCATCGTTCGCAGTGATCGTCACGACGGCCATGTCATCATCGCTGATCGTAATGCTAGCTGTATCAGCGATACCAAGTGCGATGTCGGGATCGCCCGAAGTGATTGCATCGAGCATTACTGTGACAACTTCGTCGCCTTCAAGTGTCGAATCATCAATCACGTTGACGTCAACGGTCGTAGAAGTCTGCCCGGCCAGAATCGTTGCGGTCCCACTTAGCGCCGTGTAGTCGTCACCGGCACTTGCGTCGCCACTGATCACATACGTTACAATGGTATCCGTGTCACTTGCGTTGCTGATGCTGATGGTGAATTGCCCGTTGTCGCCAGGTTCTGACGCAGCATCATCATTCGCGGTGATTGTAACCAGCGCAGAATCGTCATCACTAATGGTCACCGTTGCATTCGCAGCAGCGCCGATCGCGATGTCGGCGTCGCCAGAAGTGATCGAATTCAATGTCAAAGTGACGCTTTCGGTGTCTTCCAGAATGGAATCATCAATCGCGTCAACATCAACGGTCGCCGAACTCTGGCCAGCCAAAATGGTGACCGTTCCAGACAGCGGAGTGAAGTCGGAACCCGATGTGGCGTCACCACCAATCGTATAAGCGATCACGGTGTCGGTATCACTAACGCTGCTGATCGAAACTGTAAACTGACCGCTGTCGGTTGGCTCGGCAGCTGTTGCATCGCTGGCAACAACAGTCACTTCGCCGCTGTCATCGTCGGTAATCGTAACGGTTGCAGTGATAGAAGTGCCCAATGAAATCGAAGGGTCACCCGCTGTGACGTCATCTAGCGTAACAGTAACACTTTCCGTGGACTCCAAGATCGAATCGTCCAGCACCGCGATGTCGATTGTGGCCGAAGTTTGACCAGCAAGGATCGTGACCGAGCCACTAAGGTTTGCGAAGTCAGTTCCTTCGACGGCGTCGCCACCAACACTGTAACTAATCGTTGTGTCAGTAGAACTCGCGTTGGCAAGAGTAACTGTGAACTGTCCGTCCGTGTTCGGCTCGGAAGCAGACGCGGTTGTCGCTGCGATATTTACTGTCGTAGAGTCATCGTCGGCGATCACGACCGTAGCTGAATCGGCAGCCCCGATCGATACATCCGCATCGCCGCTGCTGATAGACGCCAGCTGAACTGTCACGGTCTCACTTGTTTCAAGCAACGAATCGTCCAGCACAGCAACATCGATCGTCGCCGATGTCTGCCCGGCGAGAATTGTCACGGTACCCGTCAACGGTGTAAAGTCGTCACCGGAAGTCGCATTGCCACCAATCGTAAAAGTAACAACGGTATCCGTATCGCTCGGATTGGAGATCGAAACGGTGAACTGCCCATCATCACCCGGCTCCGAAGCCGACGCATCGTTCGCAGCGATGGTCACTTCAGCCGTGTCGTCATCACTGATTGTAACCGTCGCGCTATCGGTAGCGCCGATTGAAATGTCGGCGTCACCGGCTGTTATCGAATCCAGTGTCAGAGTAACCGACTCATTGTCTTCCAAAATCGAATCGTCAATCACAGCAACGTCAATTGTCGCCGATGTTTGTCCAGCCAGAATGGTTACGGTCCCAGACAACGCCGTGTAGTCATCGCTTGCCGCCGCGTCACCACCGATCGTGTACGCAACAACAGTGTCGGTATCGCTTGCGCTGGAAATCGAAACCGTGAACTGCCCATCGTCACCCGGTTCCGAAGCCGTTGCGTCGCTAGCAACAACTGTCACTTCAGCCGTGTCGTCATCGGCGATTGTAACCGTCGCACTATCGGCCGCGCCGATGGAGATTTCCGCATCACCGGCCGTGATCGAATCCAATGTCAGCGTAACTGATTCATTGTCTTCCAAGATTGAATCGTCAATCACAGCAACGTCGATTGTCGCCGAAGTCTGCCCGGCCAGAATCGTCACGGTCCCAGACAACGCCGTGTAGTCTCCACTTGTCGCCGCGTCACCACCGATCGTGTACGCAACAATTGTGTCGGTATCGCTCGCGTTCGAGATTGAAACGGTAAACTGCCCATCGTCACCCGGCTCCGAAGCCGACGCATCGCTAGCAACAACTGTCACTTCAGCCGTATCGTTATCACTGATCGTCACAGTTGCCGTAGCGCCCAGACCCAGCGAAATATTGGAGTCACCAGAAGTAATCGCCTCCAGCGTGACTGTCACGTTCTCGGCATCTTCCAAAATCGAATCGTCGATCACAGCAACATCGATCGTCGCCGAAGTCTGCCCAGCCAGAATCGTCACCGTACCGGTCAGCGGCGTGAAGTCATCACCCGAATTCGCATCACCGCCGATCGCGTAAGCAACAACCGTATCGGTATCGCTCGGGCTGGAAATCGAAACCGTGAACTGCCCATCATCACCCGGCTCCGAAGCCGACGCATCGTTCGCTGCGATCGTGATCACCGCCGTATCGTCATCACTGATTGTGATCGTCGCGCTATCGACCGTTCCGATTGAGACATCAGCGTCACCCGAAGTGATCGAATCCAAGGTGACAGTTACCGCTTCATTGTCTTCCAAAATCGAATCATCGATCACAGCGACATCAATCGTCGCCGAAGTCTGCCCAGCTAGAATCGTCACCGTACCGGTCAACGGCGTGAAATCGTCACCCGAATTCGCATCACCACCGATTGCGTAAGCAACAACCGTATCGGTATCGCTCGGGATAGAAATCGAAACTGTAAACTGCCCATCATCACCCGGCTCACTTGCCGACGCATCGTTCGCTGCGATCGTCACCTCCGCCGTATCGTTATCACTGATCGTCACGGTCGCTGTAGCGCCCAGACCCAGCGAAATGTCGGAGTCACCAGAAGTAATCGCCTCCAACGTAACCGTTACGTTCTCGGCATCTTCCAAAATCGAGTCATCGATCACTGTAACATCAATCGTGGCCGAAGTCTGCCCAGCCAGAATCGTCACCGTACCGGTCAACGGCGTAAAGTCATCACCCGAGGTCGCATCACCGCCAATCGCGTAAGCAACAACCGTATCTGTATCGCTCGGGCTAGAAATTGAAACCGTGAACTGCCCATCGTCACCCGGCTCACTTGCCGACGCATCGTTCGCAGCGATCGTTACCACAGCCGTGTCGTCATCACTGATCGTCACAGTTGCTGTAGCGCCCAGACCGAGCGAAATGTCCAAGTCACCAGAAGTAATCGCCTCCAACGTAACCGTCACGTTCTCGGCATCTTCCAAAATCGAATCGTCAACCACAGCGACATCGATCGTCGCGGAAGTCTGCCCAGCCAAGATCGTCACCGAACCCGTCAGCGGCGTAAAGTCATCACCCGAAGTCGCATCGCCGCCAATCGCGTAAGCAACAACCGTATCGGTATCGCTCGGATTGGAAATCGAAACCGTGAACTGCCCATCATCACCCGGTTCACTTGCCGACGCATCGTTCGCTGCGATCGTGACCACGGCCGAATCGTCATCACTGATCGTAACCGTCGCGGTATCGGCTGCTCCGATCGAAATGTCGGCATCTCCAGACGTGATCGAAGCCAGCGTAAGCGTAACCGATTCGTTGTCTTCAAGGATTGTGTCATCGATCACAGCGAGATCGATCAGCGCTGAGTTGTTGCCTGCCAAAATCGTTACCGAACCACTCAAAGTGGTAAAGTCATCACCCGCAGTGGCATCACCACTGACGCCGTATGCCACAACGGTGTCAACATCAGCGATAGAGCTGAGCGTAACAGTGAACTGACCAGCGGTCGCTGGCTCCGAAGCGTTTGGTGTTGTCGCAGCGATGCTTACTTCCGCGGCATCATCGTCGAAAATGATCACTGACGATGCGTTGAAAGTACCCACGGCAACATCGGTGTCGTCGGTCCCCGTCAGTGTCACCGTGACAACTTCGGCGCCTTCGAGGATTGAATCATCCAATACGCTGACATCGATCGTCGCCGTTGTGGACCCCGCGGCAATCGTTACTGTTCCCGTCAAGCTAACGTAGTCAACGCCAGCGGTAGCAGTTCCAGACACTGTGTAGCTGACCACGGTATCGCTGTCACTGACTTGCGAAAGTGTCACGGTTAGTTCACCGTCAACACCTGGCTCAGAAGCGATCGAATTTGTACTTGAAATTGATACTTCCGCTGTGTCGTCGTCCGCGATCGTGATGCTTGCACTGTTGGATCCGGTATCGATCATTACATCCGAATCATCGGTGCTGACCAACGTTAGGATCACAGTCTCGTTGTTCTCCAGAATTGAATCGTCCAGGACATTCACATCCACCGTCGCGCTGGTTTGCCCGGCTGCAATTGTGATGCTGCCAGCGAGCGCAACAAAGTCGGTGCCGCTATCGGCCGTGCCCGTGACGACATAGTTCACAACCGTGTCAGCATCGCTCGAGTTATCGATCGACACGGTAAATTGGCCAGGATTTGAAGGCTCGCTGGCCGCCGAATCATTTGCTAGAACGCTGACCAGAGCAGTATCATCGTCATCAATCGTAACGGTTGCAGAATTCGCAGCCGTGTCGACACTGACATCCGCATCGTCGGTCGAAGTCAATGTGATGATCACAGTCTCGCTGTTCTCGAGAATCGAATCGTCGATCACATCCACATCGATCGCGGCGCTGGTTTGACCAGCCAGGATCGTGACACTTCCTGACAACGTGACGAAATCGGTTCCTGCATCTGCGGTTCCCGTGATCGTATAGTCGACCACCGTATCACTATCACTTGGGTTTGTGATCGAAACTAGAAACTGCCCGTTGTCACCGGGTTCAACGGCTGAAGCATCATTTGCGCTGACCGAAACGACTGCAGTATCGTCGTCCGTGATTGTGACTGTGGCGACATTGGCCGACGCATCGACAGTAACATCGGGGTCACTCGCTCCCAGCAAAGTCAACGTTACTTGCTCGTCGTTCTCCAAGACTGAATCGTCGATCGTACTAACATCGATCGTCGCGCTTACTTGGCCCGCCAAGATCGTTACGCTACCCGCCAACGCCGTGTAATCGCTTCCGGCCACTGCTGATCCAGCAACCACGTAGTTGACGACGGTATCAGAGTCGCTTGCGTTGGAGATGCTGACGGTAAACAACCCGTCATCACCCGGTTCAGCAGCCGTATCATCCGTCGCGACCACAGAAACTTGTGCCGTATCATCATCGGCGATCGTAACGATGGCCGAGTCTTCGCCAGCAACACTTGAAACAACCACATTTGGATTGTCGGCACCCGTCAGCGTAACGACGACCGTTTCATTGTTTTCCAAAATCGAATCATCGATCACATTCACGTCGATCGTAGCGCTCGTTTGGCCAGCTGCAACCGTAACGGTCCCTGACAACGCGACGTAGTCGCTACCCGCAACACCCGAGCCAGATACAACGTAGGTCAACACCGTGTCGCTGTCGCTTGTCGTGTCCAGCGTTACCGTGAATTGGCCAGCGTCCGTTGGCTCTGCCGCCGCCGAATCGTTGGCGGAAATGCTTGCGGTGGCCATGTCATCGTCGGTGATCGTGACCGTTGCGTTGTCGGCTCCCGGAGCAGCATCGATAGTTACGCTAGGATCGTTTGTGCCCAGCAAAGTCACCGTGACGGATTCATTGCCTTCCAAAACTCCATCATCGATGACGGACACGTCGATCGTTACAGCAGTCTGCCCGGCAAGGATCGTTGCCGTTCCGGTCAACGTCGTATAGTCACTTCCGCCCAACGCCGTGCCGCCAACACTATAAGTAACGATCGTGTCTTGATCGCTTGTTGCCGAAATGCTGATGGTCAACTCGCCATCGTCCGTTGGTTCAGAAGCTGTTGGGTCCGAGGCGGTGATAGCGACAGTCGCAAAATCATCGTCGCTGATGATGACAGTCGCAGTATTCGCGCCCGCGGCCCCGGACACATTGATCGCAGAATTGTCAGTTCCGGTCAGTGTCAGGATGACCGTTTCATCATTTTCCAGTACCCCATCGTCCAGTACGCTGACATCAACCACAGCGGTCGTCGAACCGGCCGCGATCGTGACGTTGCCAGTGAGCGTCGTGAAGTCGCTTCCGTTGGCAGCCGTGCCCGTCACAACGTAGCTGACAACAGTGTCGCTATCCGCTGGGTTGTCAATGGCAACAGTGAACTGACCGTTGGCGTTTGGCTCCGAAGCACTTGCTATCGAAGCAGTGACACTCACTTCCGCGGTATCGTTGTCAGCGATATCGACGGTCGCGGCAGCAGCCCCGGTGTCAATAGAAACGTCGGGGTCATCAGTCCCGCTCAAAGTCAACGTGACGGTCTCGGTATTTTCAATCACCAAGTTATCGATGACCGTCAAGTCGATTGTTGCTGTCGTTTGGCCAGCCAGAATTGTGACGCTACCCGACAGCGGCTGAAAGTCGTCACCCGACGTCGCTGTACCAGTGACGACATAGTTGACAATCGTGTCTTGGTCACTCGCGTTCGCGATTGTAACCACGAACTCGCCGTCATCACCTGGCTCGCTTGCTGCCGAATCGCTCGCTGAGATTCCGACCGTTGTGGTATCGTTATCCGCAATCGTGACCACGGCAGTATCCGCGCCAGGCGATGTGTCGACCGTAACAGCGGCGTCATCAGTACCCGTCAAAGTAACGATGACCGTTTCATCATTCTCCAGAATATTGTCATCGATCGCGCCAACATTGATCGTGGCCGTCGTACTACCCGCTGCGATCACAACACTGCCGCTCAGGACAGAGTAGTCCGTTCCGGCGTCTGCTGTTCCGATCACGTTGTAGTTGACGGTCACATCGTGATCGCTGACCGAACTGATCGTGACTGTGAATTCACCGTCGTCACCCGGTTCAGCCGCTGTTGGGTCGGTTGCGACGACTGAAATCGTTGCCGAATCATCATCCGCAATTGTGATCGTCGCGCTGTTCGCGGTTGCGTCCACGGCAATGTCAGCATCACCAGTTGCGATGCCTGTTAGCGTGGCGACGACCGTTTCGGATCCTTCCAAGACACCGTCGTCCAGAACACTCAAGTCAATTAGCGCAGTGGTTTGCCCCGCAAGGATCGTGACGGATCCTCCCAGCGACACAAAGTCTGTCCCGCTGGTCGCTGTTCCGGCGATGCTATAGTTGACGACTGTGTCAGTGGAACTTGCTGTTTCGATTTCGATTGTGAACTGACCATCATCGCTTGGCTCCATTGCCAAAGCGTCCGATGCACTGATCGAAACCAATGCGACGTCGTCATCGGCGATCAAGACGCTGGCGGTGTTCGCGCCAGCAGCGGTGTCAACCGTTACGTCGACATCGTCACTGCCCAGCAAAGTCAGCACAACAGTTTCGCTGGATTCCAGCAACGTGTCATCCAACACCGAAACATCAACCACGGCACTGGTTTGCCCCGCCAAGATCGTGACGGTACCCGAGAGCGACGCAAAGTCATCGCCGCCAACTGCGGTTCCACCAACCGAATAGCTGACAACCGTGTCTTGATCGCTCGCCGCCGATATCGAAATTGTGAATTGGCCGTCATCGCCAGGTTCAGCGGCAGCCGCGTCGTTCGCTACGACTGAAATGGTTGCTATGTCGTCATCAGTAATCGTGACCGATGCCGTATTTGCTCCCGGCGACAGATCAACCGTCACGTCGGCGTCATCAGTTCCCAGTAGAGTCAAGATGACGGTTTCAGAGTTTTCCAGTAACCCATCGTCCACGACTTCTAGGTCAATCGTCGCAGAAGTTTGCCCCGCCAGGACTGTGACCGTGCCAACCAACGGCGTGAAGTCGTTGCCCGAAGTCGCGGTGCCTCCGACCGCATAAGTGATCACCGTGTCGCTATCACTTTCGCTAGACAATGTGACCGTGAACTGACCATTGTCCGCCGGTTCACTCGCCGCCGGATCAGTTGCGCTAACGCTAACCGTCGCCGTATCATCATCAGCAATTGTGACCGTCGCAGTATCGGCCGTTGCATCAATGGTGATGTCTGCATCGCCCGACGAAACCGACCCAAGTGTGACGATGACAGTTTCGCTGTTTTCCAAAATTGAATCGTCTAAAACAGCAACATCAATCGTCGTGCTCGTGCTGCCTGCAGCAATCGTCACAGTGCCGCTGAGTGCCGTAAAGTCGACTCCGCTGGCCGCAGTTCCCGTGACGCTATAGGCAACGACGGTGTCTTGGTCGGCAACACCACTGATCGTGACTGTGAACTGGCCAGCATCGGTTGGTTCTGAACTGGTAGCATCATTGGCAATGATACTTACAGTTGCTGAGTCATCGTCAGTGATCGTTACCGTTGCTACATTTGCTGCACCATCGACGGTTACGTCGGTATCGCTTGTGCCAAGCAAAGTAAGTGTTACTGTTTCGGATTCTTCTAGCAGAGTCGAGTCGACGACGTTTACATCGATAAGTGCCGTTGTTTGCCCAGCAAGGATCGTGACGCTACCCGACAGCGAAGTGTAGTCGTCGCCTGATGTCGCAGTTCCACTGATCGCATAATTCACAACGGTGTCTTGATCACTCGCCTGGGTGATCGCAACTGTAAACTGTCCGTCATCTCCTGGTTCAGCAGCGTCCGCATCGTTTGCTGTCACGCTTACTTGTGCGGTGTCGTCATCGGAGATTGTTACCGAAGCACTCTCGGAGCCTAGCTCGATCGCGATGTTAGAATTGTCAGTTCCGGTCAAAGTAACATTGACAAGCTCATTGTTCTCTAGGATCGAGTCGTCCAAAACGCTGACGTCGATCGTTGCCGAAGTACTCCCTGCTGGGATCGTGATTGACCCCGAAAGTGCGACGTAGTCGGTTCCAGCCAAAGCGTCGCCGGTCACCGTATAGCTAACGGTTGTGTCCGTTGAACTTACACGGTCGATTGAAACTGTGAATTGCCCATCGTCACCAGGTTCCGAGGCAACCGAATCGGTAGCAGAAATACTTGTCAGCGCGGTATCGTTATCCACGATGGATACCGTAGCGGTGTCAGCCACGGAGCTTACCGAGATGTCCGTGTTGCTGGTCGACAATAGTGTGATGACAACCGTTTCAGTCGGCTCGACGATCAAGTCATCCAGGGTCGAAACATCAATCACCGCACTGCTGTTGCCTGCCAAAATCGTGACCGTTCCCGACAAGAGGCTGTAGTCGACTCCGTTCGCTGCGGTTCCACCAACGCTATACGTGACAACTGTGTCGGTACTGCTGTTGGTGTCCAAGCTAACGGTGAATTGACCATCGGTCGTTGGTTCAGCAGCGTCACTTGTAGTGAAAACCGAAACGATCCCAGCATCGTCATCAGCGATCGTCACAGTAGCCGAATCGATAGAGCCAATTGAAACATTGCTGTCGCCTGATGTGATTCCGGCAAGCGATACGGTGACCGTTTCCGACGCTTCAATCAATGAATCGTCCAAGGTGTCGACATCGATGAACGCGAAAGTTTGTCCAGCGAGAATCGTCACAGTGCCAGACAAAGCCGCGAAGTCGTCGCCCGCCGCCGCGTCGCCACTGATCGTGTACGAAACAACGGTGTCGGTATCACTTATGTTCGAGATCGAAACTGTGAATTGCCCATCATCGCTCGGCTCCGCAGCCGCCGCGTCGTTGGCAGTGATAGTGACTTCGGCCGCATCGTCATCACTGATTGTGACGGTTGCTGTAGAGTCGAGTCCCAGCGAAATATCGGAGTCACCTGAAGTGATCGACTCCAGCGTAACCGTGACGTTCTCGGCATCTTCCAGAATAGAATCATCAATCACAGTAACGTCAATCGTCGCCGAAGTCTGCCCAGCCAGAATGGTGACGGTACCGGTCAGCGGCGTAAAGTCATCACCCGAAGTTGCATCACCACCAATCGCGTAAGCAACAACCGTATCGGTATCGCTTGCGTTCGAGATTGAAACCGTGAACTGTCCATCGTTGCCCGGCTCTGAAGCCGTCGCGTCGTTCGCAGCGATCGTCAGGATGGCTATGTCGTTATCGCTAATCGTAACCGTCGCGCTGTCGGCCGCACCGATCAAAATATCCGCGTCGCCAGTCGTGATCGAATCCAGTGTCAGGGTAACCGACTCGTTGTCTTCCAAAATCGAATCATCAATCACAGCAACATCAATTGTCGCCGAAGTCTGCCCAGCCAGAATGGTCACGGTACCGGACAAAGCCGTGTAGTCACCACTCGCCGCGGCGTCACCACCGATCGTGTAGGCAACAACGGTATCGGTATCACTTGGGTTCGAGATCGAAACGGTAAACTGCCCATCATCACCCGGCTCTGATGCCGCTGCATCGCTGGCAGCAACTGTTACTTCCGCCGTGTCGTCATCACTAATTGTAACCGTCGCACTATCGGCAGCACCGATCGAGATATCCGCATCACCAGCCGTGATCGAATCCAGTGTCAGAGTCACCGACTCGTTGTCTTCCAAGATCGAATCGTCAATTACAGCAACGTCGATTGTCGCCGA
>CAYNNP010000019.1:0-3817 GCA_964398215.1 uncultured Pirellulaceae bacterium
CCAAGCAAACGCTGCAATTGCCGGAACTTCGGACGCAAGTAGAAATGTCGTTGATAGCGTAGTCTCTGCGACACAATGGAGGCGTTTGCGCTGTTCCGGCACGTATCGCGTCTTGGTCCGGCCTACAACCAAACAACATCAAAAAGCAGTCTTCAAAACTCACGCGTCGGTTACCAAAACCTCATGCCTGACGTAAAAGCCCAAAACGCGTCGGGTTACCATTTCTTCAGACATCTCGGCTTGAAACAATGCTTTGCCCTGCTTGGTTCATCTGGGTGCGACTCTTTGTACACCCCTCCAGTTAGCTGTTGTTTCCGATGCGGCAAACTGGGCAAGCACGCACTTTTGGTATTGAAAATCGGTTGATTTAGCTGCTAGCCTGCGCTTTTATGCATGCAAAAAGTTGTGTTTGAGTAACAAATTCTTGCGCTCGGGGTTTTCATTCCTGGGCTCTAGTAGATAACCTGCCCACCCAAATGGACACGCATTTGCCATTTTCAAGTTCGGTTCGACCAGTGAATCTGAACATTAGTTGAATAGGGCGACCATTTACTCGGGGCTACAAGCACAATGGCACGCTTACCAATCCTCGCAGTTACACAATCTGATTGCTTCATGGGAGAAGCCGAATGAAGTTCCTGCATTATGTCTTGGCACTGACACTACTAGCAGCGGCACCGATCAGCGTGTTGGCTGGACCGGCAAAGCTTCGCAAAGGTGATTCTGCTGGCATATTTTATGTCACAAAAATCGCTGGACCGAGTGATGACGGTGTGACCAACGGATCAGAGCTTTGCTATCGCTGTCGTTATGGGGCAAGCCCCATGGTGCTGGTGTTCACGCGGTCGCAGAAACCGCTAGTCCACAAGCTTGCCAAGGAAATCGACAAGGCTGTGAAGTCAAACCCGAATTCAAAACTCAAAGGCATGGTGACTTTCATTGGCGAAGACGTAGCAGAGGTCAAAGACATGGCCGCTGACTTTGCGAAACAGGTCGAAGCCAAACATATTCCGGTCGTGATCGCCAAAGAAACCTCTTCTGGCCCCATCAACTACAAACTCGATGACTCCGACGTGACCGTCGTGATTGTGAAAGATAGCCAAGTAATCGTGTCGCACAAATTCGACGACGAGAAGCTGGACGTTACCCTGATCATGAACGACGTCAAGCAAATGCTCTCTGGCGGCGTCTAGCCTTTGTTTTGCCGTGGCGACACTCGCCACAGGCGTCTTGCCGAACTGGCAGCACATAGCGAAACTTTCGGCAAACGACATAAAACCGAAAGTCTTTGATGGCTTCCGCTGCGGCCATTCACTTCCAGTTCGAGTGAACGTAGGGCATTTGCCCTCAAACAGGCCATTTTGGGGCCGAGCTTGGCGGAAATCATGATTCTTGGTGCAATCCAAGAGCACATCTCGCTACAATGAGACATCTGCAAACCTGCCTGTATTTAGATGTCCGCCTGCCCAATTCGCGACCACAATATCGTTCGCGAAATCAAAGCCTTTGGAGAGAGTTTTGGGGATCATTGGATTTGGTGCTTTGGCCAAACTGCTGCCGATTCTAGTCGTCACAGCCTTGGGCCTACGTGTTACAACCACAACCGGCGAAAGCTACGAGGGCGAACTAGAAAAATTCGCCCCTCAAAAACTTGTTGTACGAATCGACGGGCAACTCAAAGAACTGAAGTACGACGAACTACTATCGGTAGAGCGTTTAGAGCCATCAGAAAAAACCGGCCCGACAATCGAAATCGGTTTGTTGAACGGTTGCAAAGTCCGTGCGAATGAGGTGTCACTGAAAGACGACACGGTTTCATTTTCGCCACGCAAACAAAGCCAAATCAGCTTGCCAACAAAAGAGGTCAAATCGATCCGCGTTCGGCCTGGTTCAGTGGCAACCGACTCACAGTGGCTGGGGCTGCTGGCGAACAATGAGCGCCGCGATGTTCTAGCGATTCATCGCAGTGGCGACAAAGTTGACCCTGCCATTGTTGTGATTGAATCGATCGAAGGTGAAAAAGTCGGATTCAACTTGGATGGCCAAACAGCGGCCGCTCCGTTCACTCGATTGGAAGGCGTGATTTTTGGCGGCAAGGCCAAGGTCAAAGAAAACGCTACGATCCTGGTTCGAGACATCTATCATTCCGCCTGGGCCGTTACTTCACTAACAACTGTTGACGATCAGCTTGCCTTCAAGCTTAACGATACTACGACCCACAAAATCCCTTACGAACAAATCGATTCCATTCGTTGGAGTTCAGGATTACTGATGCTAGCGAGCGAGGCTCCAGCAAAGAGTTCTTATGAGCCGCATTTAAAAACGAATGCTCAGTCCGTCGACTTGGCAAAATGGTTTGGCCCGTCGGTGGCTGACGAAGCAAATATCAAAATGGCTGGTGGCTCGAGCGTGGAGTATCGAATCGATGGTGATTTCACAAAGCTATCAGGAAGCGTAAAGCGAATCGCAACCGTAACCAAAGCTGGTGAAGTTAGCTTGTCGATCGAGCTTGACGGAAAACAGGTTTGGAACGAAGCGATGGCGGGCACGGAGTCTCGCGGATTCGAAATTCAACTCAAGAATGCTCGGCGCGTCCGTTTTGTTGTTGACTGTGGAACGGATGGTGACGTCGGAGACACTGTCCTTATCTCAAGACCTCGATTACTAAAGTAGAACATGCGTTTTTCTGTTTTTCTGGCGGGGATTCTCGTCTTTGGCGGCGTGTTTGTAACTGCAAGCGCTGACGACGAAATCAAATTGGATCCGCAAATCCTTGAAGTCGAACAACAACGGATTGCGGCCATCGATCGCGCCCGGCCTTCAGCGGTTTGCGTGTTCGTTCCAGGTGGCGGCGGCGGCGGCAGCGGCGTCCTGATCTCGCCAGAAGGCTACGCGTTGACAAACTTCCACGTGACCAGCCCAGCTGGTACTTTCATGCGCTGCGGCCTGAGTGATGGCAACATTTATGATGCTGTTTTAGTTGGCTTGGATCCCGTTGGTGACCTAGCGATGATCCGGCTCTTAGGTCGTGATGACTTTCCCGTTGCAAAGATTGCCGATAGCAGGTTGGCCAGAGCAGGCGATTGGTGCATGGTGATCGGAAACCCGTTCTTGTTAGCATCGAATCTTCAGCCCACGGTCACCTGGGGAATCCTCAGCGGAGTCGGCCGCTATCAATATCCTTCGGGAACCCTACTGGAATACGCCGACTGCATCCAAACGGACGCATCGATCAATCCCGGAAATTCGGGCGGCCCAATCTACAACGCAAAAGGCGAATTGTTGGGGATCGTGGGACGAGCTTCGTTTGAGAAACGTGGACGTGTTAATGTTGGTGTTGGCTACGCGATTTCAATTCACCAAGCCAAAAACTTTTTGGGCTACTTGCGCAGCGGGCGAATTGTCGATCACGCAACCCTTGGCGCTACCGTCGCGACTGACGAAGACGGTGGGGTCCGCGTTACAAACATCTTAGAATCCTGTGATGCCTACCGCCGAGGTCTACGGTATGGCTCGGAGATTTTGGAGATCGATGGGCGGCCTGTTCAAACAGCCAACGATGTGCAAAACGTAATGGGCACATTGCCAAACGGTTGGCGTGTAAAAATCGCGTTTAGAGAAAATGGCGAAACCGTCGAAACGATCGTGCGACTGATGGGCGTGCATCGCCAAGACGAACTGATTGGAAAAATGGCATCCGCACTGCCGCCTCCGCCACCAGCGCCTGAACCAAAAAACAAAGAAGGCGACGACAAGGACGATGAGAAAGAGAAAGCGAAACCTGGTCCGGCTCCAAGGCTTCCTGCTGGTAGAGCAC
>CAYNNP010000019.1:3917-50687 GCA_964398215.1 uncultured Pirellulaceae bacterium
GAGAAAGAGAAAGCGAAACCTGGTCCGGCTCCAAGGCTTCCTGCTGGTAGAGCACCGAAACCGAAAACGCCGATTCCTGCAAGCGTCAAAAAATTCCTGACGGCAAAAAAAGGCTTCGCTAACTACTTCTTCAACAACCTGCAGCGCGAGCGGTTCATCAAGTCACTGCGTTCACAATCGCCCAAACACGAAGGCAAGAAACTTCAGGCTTGGCAGATTATCGGTGAAACAGTCGCCAAAGCGGACGGTAAACCACTGCCAGTCAAAATCCGTGTGGATTCAGGAAACATGGCTTTGCTGGTTGGCGAGAATGCGATTCAGACCAAAACCAAAGCTGATTTGTATGACGCGGTAGAAAACCGTTCCATTGTTGGTGTGCTGCCAGCGCTGGACGCATGGCGGCGAATGCTGCGGTCAGGACCCGATAAGTTTGGCGACAGTTACTACCTAGGATCCATGCCGCTGGGAGGCGAACGACCGCTGCGTGATTGCATGGTCGGCCTGGATGGCGAATTGGAAGTCCGCTGGTTGTACCACCCTGACAACGAACTGGTCGAAGCAGTCGAAGTGTTCGCAGATCGTGACAGTGATCCGGCTGAAGTTTGGATCGAGTGGAACGGCGATAAAATCGACACACTAGACCTACGTTATGGAGTCGATTCGCTTTTGAAAATCAAAGTCAATTCGTGGAAGATCACCGAAGCTGGCTCAAATACAGACGACATGAAACCGCTTGCACCAAAAAAACCAGCGGACGGTGCAGAAGACACTGACCAGCCAAATGATTCGGACTCCTCTGATACCGATGCTGAAGACAAGGAGTCCGACGAATGAGCCGAATTCAATCTACACTACAAACTGCTCGATTTGTTTTCGCACTGGCGATCACAATCGTTGCGACATCGACCGCTGTGGCTCAGCCGGCCCTTTCGTCATCGGCCCGCGACGCACAAAAACGTGTCGTCAAAATCTACGGTGCTGGTGGACTGGCGGGCTTGGAGGCCTACCAAAGCGGATTCCTTGTGTCACCCGAAGGCCACATCGCGACCGCTTGGAGTTACGTCCTGGACGTGGAACCGACCGTTGTCCTGGATGATGGCCAACGCTTCAAATCGACAATTGTTGGATTTGAACCTGCCTTGGAATTGGCGGTCCTAAAGATCGATGCTTCGGATTTGCCGTTCTTTAAGGTCGCTGAGACGAAGGTGCAGTGGGGCGATCCCGTCATTGCCGTTAGCAATCTGTTTTCAATCGCAACTGGCAGTGAACCGGCGACCGTCATGCAAGGCAGCGTTTCGGCAATCACGAAACTTGACGCCCGACGCGGTACATTTAAAACACCGTTTCGTGGCAACGTATTCATTCTTGACTTGATTGCCAATAATCCGGGAGCAGCCGGCGGTGCCTTGGTCGATGCCAAAGGCAACCTGGTCGGCATGCTTGGCAAAGAACTACGCGATGGCGCGACTGGGGTTTGGCTGAACTACGCGCTGCCAACCAATGGGCTGCGCCAAGCGATTGGGGACATCATTGCCGGTCGTACCACCAAACCCGTTGTCGAAGCCGAAAAGATGCTTGACCGAAACCAAGCACACAGCATCGCAGGGCTAGGACTGATCCTGATTCCGGATGTCTTGGAATCCACGCCCGCCTATGTGGACAACGTCAAGAAAAATGCTCCATCTGCAAAAGCCGGACTTCGCCCAGACGATCTGATTTTGATGATGAACGGACGGCGCGTCGAAGGACAGCGTTCACTCCGAAACTTGCTTCGAACCGTTGACAAACGGGACGAAGTTGAATTTACCATCCAGCGCGACGTCGAAATACTTTCTGTGACACTCCAACCATGAAATTTCTATCCCACCTCTTGATCACTGCTGCCACAATCTGTGTTGGCATGACGCCTGTTTGCACGTTCGCAGATGACGGCGACTTTCGTATCAAGTACGCCGAGGCTGTTCGAAACGCAGCCAAACGTGTACTGCCATCGATCGTGACGGTCGAAATCATCGGGGCCGTTGGCGAAAACGCTGGCGAAGTTGAACAAGACGCGCCGACCTCTGGAATCGTGGTCGACAAATCCGGCCTCGTCCTAGCGTCAAGCATCGTTGTGCGACGACCGTCGGCTACGATGTTGGTTGTCCTGCCTGACGGTTCGCGGCACCCCGCCAAAGTGGTTTCCAAAGACAACCACCGCGACCTCGTTCTACTCAAGATCAAAACGGACAAAGAACTAAGCGTTGCCGAACTTCCAGACGAATTCGATTTGCCAGTTGGTTCAACGATGGTTTCAGTCGGGCGATACGGTGTGGACAGCGCGCCACTCGTCAGTGCTGGAGTCCTAAGTGCCGTTGAACGTCTGGACGGGATCGCACTCCAAACCGATGCGCGTGTCTCGCCATCGTTCTACGGCGGAGCGATGATCGATTTGCGAGGCAATTTGGTCGGAGTTTTGATTCCAGCAGTGTTACCAGGCGGAGCGCCCGATGCCACGAGTTGGTACGATTCAGGGATCGCATTCGCAATCCCAACGAACGTCATCAAACAAAAACTTGATCGTCTGCGAAAAGGCGACGACATTGACAAGGGCCTGATCGGCATCGTGCCAAAAGCCAAGGACCCCTACAAAAACGATACAGAACTCGCTGCTGTACGAAATCGTTCGCCCGCCGAAATCGCTGGACTGAAGCCGGGTGACGTGATCTTGTCCGTGGGTGGTCGAAAGGTTCGACGGTTCCAAGAAATCAGACAAGCCCTGGGAAGCTACGACGCCGGCGAAAAGCTAATGGTCGGATTTCGACGCGATGGCAAATCGGACCAAGTAGAAGTTGAACTCGCAAAGGAAATACCGCCTTTGCAACCACAACGCCTTGGAATCATCGCTCAGGAAATCACTGAGTCCGACGAAGCCAACGAGGAAGACGAAGCATCTGAAGCCAAGGACGATGACGACTCGGACAAAGCAGAGGCTGACGAAAAAGACGACGATGCTGATGAAGAAAAAGACGACGACGAGGACAGCGAACCGGAAATCCAAGTCATTGTTCAGGCCACACAGCCTGGTTCAGCAGCCGACGGTGAACTGAAAGCCAACGATGTGATCTCAAAAGTAGCAGGCGTTGAAATCACTTCTATCGAATCGCTGCGAAGCCAACTGATTTCTGCACAGCCAGGCGAAGCGATCTCAATCATGGTGCTGCGAGACAACACCGAAACGGAAGTCAGCATCAAACCAAAATCGGTTGCCGGTGAATTGAACTCAAAACTGCCAGCCGACTGGGGACCCGATTCCGAAATAGAATGGAAAACGGAGGATCTAAAGCTTCCCGACGTTGGAAACAAAATCGCAGTGCACGCGCCGCCCGCTGACAGCGATACCGAACAACTTGGCATGCTGGTAGTGCTGCTGAATCCAGGCCAGGATGACCCTAAAAAAGCTTTGTCTGGCTGGACCGATGCAGCCAAGAAGGCGGGTGTCGTGCTCTGTGCGATCGCTCCAGAAGCCGACGAACGATGGAAACCCAAGGAAATGGAGACGATTGGCAGAATCGCATCCGCTGTCGTCAAGAAATTCCCGATCGAACCGACAGCGGTTGCCATCGGAACCGAGGGCGCATTAAAAGATGGAAAAGCAGAAGCCAGCGATGCGATGGCCTTGGGCGTGGCGATTAGCGAAAGCAAAACCTTTTTCGGTGTAGCCATTTCAAATGAAGCTCGCCCGCCTGCGATACGACTGAAAGAAAATGACCCCTCCGCGCCGCTACAACTCCTTGTGCCAATTGCCGGCCAAGAGGATTACCCAAAATGGGCAACGGCGCTAGAAAAAGCTGGCTATCCAATCGTGATGGGTGGCGAACTGAACCAGACAGATTTACTTAGCTGGGTCAGACTTCTACAAGCAATTTGAACAACTCACAGTGACGACGATAATAGGAGACTAGAGATGATGTTTCGCTTGACCAATTTCAATCGCTTATTTTTTGCCACAGCATGGATTGCTGGAGTCGCTGTTTTGGCATCAGTGAATGCCAACGGGCAAACCGACGAAGCAAAAACTGAAAACATGGATGCAAAAGTACAGGAGCTGGTAGAAAAACTCGATTCGAACCGGTTTACCGAGCGAGCTCGGGCTGGTCGTGAACTGGAGCAACTGGGGCCAGCCGCAAATCTTTCGTTGGAACGTGTCACTCAGAACGGAAGCTCTGATGCTGCCAATCGCGCGTTTCAGATTTTGGTAAAGAACTCGCGCAGTAAAACTCCCGAGATCGCTGACAAGGCAAAACAAACGCTTCAACGCATCGCTGCCGACATCGACAACCCCAAATCGTCTTCTGCAAAAAGCTATCTGGAACCGGTAAAGGAAGTCGAACCGCCGATGCCCACGAATCGACTGGGGCAACCCATTCAGATTCGGATCCAACGCGGTGGCGTACCTGCTCTGCCTCTGCAGATTAAGGGAGCACAGATCCAAAACATTCGAATGAGCGTAAAATCGGTCAATGGAAAACGCGAAATTGAAGTGGAACAGAATGGCCGCAAATTCAAATTCAAAGAGGACGGTGACGCGATCCAGGTTGAACGGCCAGACGACAAGGGCGGGATCAAGAAAGCAAAATACAAAAACAAAGAAGAACTGAAAAAGAAAGACGCTGAAGCCTATAAGTGGTTCGAGCAAGCATCTGGCAAAAAGTTCAGCAAACAATTCAGGATCCAGATCGGTGGTCAGCTTGGCCCTCCAATTCAACCTGTCATTCCCCGCTTTCAAATTGGCCCGCAAAAACTCGACGGGAAACTTCAGGAACTAAAACCAGCGCAACCAGCAGCTGATCCCAATGCTCCCAAACAGGCAATAGAGCCGAAGCCAGTAACTCCTGCACCAGCAGACAAGCCGGCAGAAAAACCAGCGGAGAAGCCGCTGCCAAAGGACGCAAAGAATCTTGACGACGTCATCGACCTCTAGGCCCGGCTAGCGTTAATGTTCAATCGACGTTCTGCGTTAGCTGCATTTGCAGCTGGCGCGTTTGGTTCGCAATCTAAATCCTACGCACAACCAGTCGCCTCCGGGCACTGCACGCTTGGCTTTGGTACCTACGGATTGCCAACATGGACGACCGAACAGTCGATCGACCGGGTGGCTGCAGCTGGTTACGACAGCATCGAGCTTTACGTTTTGGCGGATCGAGATTTCGATTCGACCAAAATCGGAACCAGCCGTCTTCAAGAGATCCGTCAGCGGCTTAGCGACAAGAAACTCCAGGTGGCCTCCTTGATGGAGAACCTGCGACCTGCCGATAGCCTTGATCGTCACCGCTCGGATTTAAAACGGCTCCGAGCCGCTTGCGAGCTTTCCAAAGCTCTTTCACCGGACTCTCCACCGCCTGTTCAGACCATCGTCGGCGGTAAAAACTGGAAGCAGTTCCGCGAGCTTGCGGCAAAACGCTTACAAGATTGGGCACGCATAGGCCAAGAAACCGGCGTCACGGTAGCCATCAAACCACATCGAGGTGGCGCGATGAGCCAGCCAAGCCAAGCCGCTTGGTTGCTGGAAAAACTTGGCCATCCCAAATTCTTAAGAATGTGGTTCGACTACAGCCACTATGCTTTTCGTGACTTGCCGGTGGCCGATATGGTCAAACAAGCGTTACCGATCACAGCCGGCGTTGCCGTGAAAGACGCCGTCAAAAAGAACAACAAAATCAGCTTCGCATTGCCAGGCGAGGCCGGAACCATCGACTACGCAAGCCTGCTTCGCCTGTTACACAACGGTGGGTATCGTGGCGACATCAGTGTCGAAGTCAGTTCGGCGGTCTGGCGAAAACCAGATTATGATCCGCAGGCAGCACTAGAAAGCTCCTATCAGCATATGGCGGCGGCGTTTCGCACTGCCAAAATCGAACGCAAAACAGCGCATTAGCCAACCGGTTTAGTCAGGCCAACCTACGCCGCACGTTTCTCGCCATGGTATGCGGATTCGATTTGCCGCTGAAGTTCTTCGATACGGCCACAAAAATGTTCGCGTTGTTTGGCGTGTTCAGAAAGGGTCTTCGACAGTCTTCGAGCCAAACGCCTAGCTTCGCGTTTGAATCGCAGCCCGGATTCTCGCGTTGACGATAACTGCTCGTTCAACTCTCTTACTTCGACCTTCAGCTGTTTGGCTTCTTGTAGCTTTTGTTGTTTGACGCGTTCTTGGCTCTTGCGAATGGTATCGGCCAGCGAACTAACTTTCGCTGCTTTGGCCTGTGCCTGCTTGGCAGAATCATCTTGCAAGTTCTGCAACTGAGAACGCAGATTGGTCGCTTCGATTTTGCTCGTGTTTGCGACTTCGGCTTCGGCAGCAATTTTGGTTTCAAGCGATCCAATTACGCTTTGCAGCCGGTTGATTTCCTCATGGTGGCCACTGGACGAACGCGTCACTTCGTCTTGGATCCGTTTATGGGCAGCGGCAAACTTGTCTGCGTAGTCACTGTTCAAGGTGACGATCTTTGAACTCAGCTGCTCGACTTCTTCCGCACGCTGCCTCGCCTTGGCTTCAAGATCATCGATTGTAACTTGCAGGCTGCCAATTTGATTCTCGTACTGAAGTTTAGCTTCGTCCGATTTCAACTTGGCTTCATTTGACAAATCATCCAGCTTAACGGTGTACTTTTCTTCCAGCTTCTGACGCTCGATCTCCAGCTCTTTGACTCGTTTTTCGTTCTCATTGGATTGTCCACGAAGTAGCGAAAGGCTGTCTTCCAGTCCCGCGCGATCCAGTGAATACTCGTCCGTTGACCGAATCAGCTTCGCTTCGAACTCGTCGCAAAGCTGCAGTGCTTCGTGAAGGTCCGATTCTTTCTTTTCACACTCTGACCGCAGGCGTTCAAGTTCCACCTGGCTACTCTGAATCTGATCGTCGCGAGCGGCTAACTGTTGCTGCAACTCTTTGACTTGGTTCTCCAGCGCATCGCTGTTGCGACCCTTGTCGGCTTCAAGCGACTGGATCGAACGACTGGCCGCATCCAGCTCCGCTGACTTTTGCTCGCAAAGATTGGTCAAATCGGAAATCAGAAATTCTTGTTCCTGGAGTTTGTCGCCATGTTGTTGAATCAGGTCGCGAAGTTCCTTTCGCTCTCGCTCAACTTCAGCGCGCTGCTGCTGAGCCGAGTCTTTGTTTTTGGCAACAAACTGCTTGGCCGCATCCAAGCGTTTCTCAGTCTCCAACCGCATTCGCTCCAGTTGCTCGGCAGACTGCTTCGATTTCTGTTGGTGTTGCTTTGCTGATTCCTCATACGCCGCAATGATCAATTGCAGCTCTTCCTTTTCTCTGGAATGCCGGTGTTCTAATGTGGCAAGATTTTGTTCGGCAGACCTCAGAGCATTCAGAGCGTCTTCCAGTTGCCACGTTTGGACTGCATAATTCGTGCTTGGGCCAGCAGCGACAGGTTGGCCGCTGAGCCTATTGTTGGGAGGATGCATTCTTGAAAACATCGGAATCCGCCGTTTGCTTGGTTGTTGGAGACCGGCACATGGGAAACAATCCTTTTTCGATAAGATTTTTCTGGCCGTCAGGGGAAGCCCAATTCCGCGTGCGAGTTTCACAGCGATGACAGACATGACACAACCGGCGAAGGATTTTCCCAGCGAAGGACGTATTGCCAGCGTTGACTACGGGACCGTTCGGATCGGAATCGCGGTCTGCGATCCGGATCGGCGTTTGGCGAGTCCGCTGGAGGTACGGCCTGCGAAAGATTGGCGGGAAGACGGAGATTATTACTGCCGCCTTGTCGCCGAAGAAAGATTGGTTGGATTTGTAGTTGGCTTGCCAATCCACTGCGACGGCGGTGAAAGCCAAAAGAGCAAAGAGAGTCGCGAGTTCGCGAAATGGCTGACCACAGAGACCGGGTTGCCAGTGCGCTTGTTCGACGAACGATTCACAACAGCCGATGCGAAACGCCGAATGGCGGGGCAAGGTCTGACTCGCAAGGGAAAGAAAAAACGCGTGGACGCTGTCGCTGCCTACGTTCTTCTGGAGTCTTTCATCGAGGCTTGTCGGTATACAGGCGAGATTGCCGGTCAGGACTTAGAATCTCCCGCAGCCGGCGGCGCTAGCCTGGACGACGAAGATTGATATCTCAGAATCGAAACACATAGCCAGGCGAGCGCGGAACGTCCGCACTCGCCCGTCTGTTTTATGCCGCTTCTGCGCACATCAACGTGTCAACCAACTCTTCAAAGCGGCGTTCCGCTTCGTTTCGTCGACGGATACGTTCCTGGATACTCCACTTGGATCGAATCAGTAGCACACGACGTGAGATCTCTGCATCAGTTGGCAGGTTCTCGTCGGCAGAAACGACTGGAGATTCATTGGTCGGTTGTTCAAAAGTCAAAGTTAACATGGGAGCATCCCTCCGTAGTAGGCCGCCAAAACTGGCATGAAACTAAAAGCTAATCCAAGCACCTCATGAAAGTGTGTTGCGATCAACACGCGTCCTGCTGTGAGGTTTGCTTGATGTTTCAAACAACATGCAACCAGCGTGCCAATCACTACTTTTGACGGAGCCGGTGCGACAATTGTTCGCAGAAAAAGTGGCTTAAACCGCAATTTCGCTACTTTTACCCCTGATTTGCGACCCAAAAAACAGATGTGAGATCTTTCACAAGCTAAGCGCGGCAGGCGCCGATTTACAAAGCTTTGTAAATTTTACAACTGTCTCTCCGGCAGTTGCCTGACATTCACGTACAGCGAAGGCCGTTTGATGCGGTTGTGAAAATCGCCTGAAAACTGCCTATCAAGTTTCCTGCAGTTCCACGCACTCCAATCGCATCGCTCGAACGGCAAGCCACAGAGAGTTGCCGCCAATCGTTAATGCGCCTTCCGCGAATTGGGTTTAGAAAAGCTCGATTGACGCCAGCTTGTTTGTTTTCATAGCGTCGCCGGAACAACCTATTTTAACTTGCTGGCGAACTTGAATCATAATGGCGCATCGATGAAAGAAAAACGCAATTTGGTTTGCGCTCTGATTGCCTTTTGGCTGATTGGTTTCTGCGGCAGAGTCGCGCAAGCTCAGCAGCCTCTTGGCCAAGACGGTTTTGTCGAGCTAAATTTGTCGGGCACCGTTTCGTTGCCTCAGTTGGTCGAAGCGCTGGCAAAGCAACTGGGGGTGCGATTTCTGTACGGCACAGATTTGGCCAACCGTACTGTGACCGTTTACACGCCTGCAAAACTGCCCAAGTCAGCTTTGCCAACACTGCTGGGCAGTTTGTTGAAAGCAGAGAACCTGGCGGTTGTGAACTCGGATGTTCCTGGCTGGAAACGGATTGTCGATGTTGCCGACATGGTTTCCTTTGCACAATCCGGCGACGCCAATGAAGTGCTCAAGCGTGACGGCCCAGCGGCCGCTGTCACCCAGGTGATTCCGATTAAGAATGCTGACATCACCAAGCTCGCGGCGACCTTGCGCCCGTTTCTGTCTAAAACTGGGTCCAGCTTTATCCCGTTGCCACAAGACAAGTTGGTGATCGTAACGGACTATGCACGGAACGTTCAACGAATCGTCGAATTGTTGCGTTTGATTGATCAACCGGTTGGCAAAGCAAAGATCGACTTTTATGTCGCGCGAAATCGCAACCCGTCGTCTTTAATCGAACAAGCGACGAAGCTTTTGGAGTCGGGCACGGACGCGCAAAAAAAATCGATCAATCAAGTTCGTCTGTTCAATGATACATCCGGTAGTCGCGTCGTCGTCGCTGGCGATAAGGATCGGGTAGCCGAAACGTTGCAACTGCTGCAGCAACTGGATACCGGAACAGATTTTTTGACAAAAGTCTATCGTCCGCAGAACATCGGCGCAGAACGGCTGGATCGCTTGATTCGTGGTTTCGTCAGTAAATCGGAAGCGGAAACGGCAATCGAATCCACGGTGGACCAAGAAGGGAACTTGCTGATCGTTCGCGCGGCGGCAATCATTCATCGGCAAATTACGACTTTGCTAGACGAGCTGGATCGCCCGGTTGATAGTAACGAGAGTCCTATACGTTTTTACAAGTTGAAGAATGCGAATGCCATCGAAGTCTTATTTTCGTTGCTGGCGTTGCAGCAGGTAACCGGCTCCGGTCAACAACAGGGCGGCTTGTTAGGCCAAGGCGCTTTCGGGACGCTAGGCGGACTGAACGTTGGCGGCGTGAATCAACTTGGTGGCTTAGGCGTTCAACAGCCTGGGCTAGTGAACGGCGTCAATCCATTCGGGACTGGCAATCAGAGGATTCGCTTGCCGTTTGGTGAACAACAAAATCCTAATGGAAATGCAAACTCGAATCGCGGCGCGAATCAAAACCAAGGCCTAAGTCCGCTGATCAGTCAGGCCGGCGGGGGTATCAACGGCTTTGGCGCTGCCGGAGCATTGGGCGGCGGTGGCGCAGGCACGGTCGCAACACTGCCGGGTGGGGCCAGAGTATCGGCAGACGTGGCGACGAACAGCTTGATCGTATACGCACCATCGAACGTTCAACCACTGTACGAAAAATTGATCCAGTCTTTGGATCAACGGCGTCCTCAGGTCCTAATCGAAGCAGAGATTGTCGCTGTCGATACATCGGACAATTATTCTTTAGGAGTCGAGGTCTCTGGTGGTGACCGTAGTGGTGCGAGGCGTCTGTTCAAATTCACATCGTTCGGCTTAAGCGAAGTTGACCCAACGTCAGGTGCTTTATCAATCTCCCCAAGCCTGGGTTTCAACGGCGTGCTGGTCGATCCCGATGTCGCCGATGTGATCGTCCAGGCCTTGGCAAGCCATAATCGAAGCCGCGTCTTGGCGTCGCCGCAGATATTGGTGAACGACAACCAGGAAGGGACTTTGGAAAGCGTTTCCAGTGTTTCTTTTCAAAGCATCAACACGATAAATACGATCAGCAGCCAGAGTTTGGGGGGCAGTCAACAAGCTGGAACGCTGATAAATGTGACGCCGCATATCAACGAAGACGACCATCTTCAGTTAGAATTTGAGGTGGAGTTCAGTACGTTTGTTGGTAGCGGTACCGACACGCTTCCTCCGCCACGGCAGATTGACCGGGTCGGTAGCGTCGTAACAATTCCGGATGGAAAAACAGTTGTCGTGGGTGGCCTGAAACGGATAGATGGCTCCGGTGCATTCACTGGCTTACCGATCCTAGAAAAGATCCCGGTCTTGCGAGAACTGACAAGTCTGCAATCAACCAATGAATCAACCACCTCATTTTTCCTTTTCATTCGACCAACCATTTTGCGAGACTCACGGTTTCGCGATCTGCAATATTTGTCTCAAGTCCAATCTCAAAAAGCTCAACTTCCGGGTGACTATCCAACCAGTCGCCCGATGCTAATCAAATGCCCGAATCCTCCGGTTCCACGAACGATCCACCGCAACCACGTCCATCGGTAGTCTCGATGCAACGTGAAGCCGTTGAATCGGAATCGACATCGGCTCAGCAATTGGCGGCATTGTTGCAATGCGAGATCTATTCGGATCTCGCTGCGTTGAAACCATCGGCGAAATTCCTAAAGAACTTTGCGATTGCATACGCCCGAAATCATGGCGTGATGGGGTTTGAAAAAGACGGCATGTTGTTGGTCGCGTTAAGCGATCGCAAGAGTTACGACTGCATTGACGTGATTGGCCGCCGAATGCAAACCGCCCCCGAGCCAATTGTTGCTAGCGCCAACAAAATCCAGTCGTCAATCAACGCCGCGTACAGCGAGCGTTCAAGCCAAACGCAAGACGTCATCGATGCGATCGATCGTGATACAGTGCTGGAAGAGGTCGGGGCTATGTCCGGCCGCGAAGATCTGCTGGACACAGAAGGACGTGCTCCGATCATTCGGTTGGTCAATCATTTGTTGTTTGACGCTGTAAAAGCGGGCGCGTCGGATGTGCACATCCAGCCTTATGAAGACCGTGTGGTTGTGCGGCAACGCATCGACGGCGTGCTGTTCGATTCGTTCGAGATTCCCAAAACGGCCCAAGAGGAAGTTCTGACGCGAGTCAAGGTCTTGGGCAAAATGAACATCGCGGAAAAGCGTTTGCCACAAGACGGTCGTGCGACGGTGCAGCTTGGCAATCGGACGGTTGACTTGCGGATTGCGTCTTTGCCAACCAGTCACAACGAACGTATCGTGATTCGATTGCTGGATAAAAGTGCGCGGCTCTATACGCTGGGTGAGCTTGGCATGCCGCAACACTACTTGGACTCGTTTCGCGGTTTGATCACGCGCGATCATGGAATGATTTTGGTGACGGGACCGACCGGCAGCGGCAAGAGTACGACGCTGTACGGTGCACTGCAAGAAATCGATTCGCGCGAATTGAACGTCCTGACGTTGGAAGATCCGATTGAATATCAGTTGGATGGTATTAGCCAGACTCAGATCAATGAAAAGAAAGGGATGACGTTTGCCTCAGGTATGCGCAGTGTGCTGCGTCAAGATCCCGACATCATCATGGTTGGCGAAATCCGCGATGCAGAGACGGCCATCATGGGCATCCAAGCCTCGCTGACGGGGCATTTGGTTTTCAGCACATTGCATACGAACGACGCGGCAAGCGCCATCACTCGACTGCTGGACTTAGGAATTGAGCCGTATTTGGTCAGCAGTTCGCTAGTCGCGGCGCTGGCACAACGGTTGGTTCGGCGGTTGTGCGAGAACTGCAAGGTGGCCGACCCTGAACATCAGGTTCCGCTTCCACCGCCGTCAATTCTAACTGCACAAGGAATCACGGACAAAGAACTGAACGGAGTCTATCGCGCGGTTGGTTGCGACAGCTGCCGAGGAACGGGCTTTCGCGGCCGAATCGGTTTGTTCGAATTGTTGGTCGTGAATGAAGCATGCCGGGAGTTGGTGCAGAACCACGGCAACAGTGCTCAGATTCGCGACGCAGGCCTGGACGCGGGAATGGAACTACTCTCGAGCGATGGATTGTTAAAAGTACACCAGGGCATGACGACGTTGGATGAAGTTCTACGTGTCACTTCGCTTGGCTTGGATGATACAGATAGCTAATGGCTGTTTTTTCATATTCTGGCGTTGATCGAGATTCGGTAGTCGTGAAAGGCACCGTTGCTGCTGATACTCCGCGCCAAGCTCGTGAAGAATTGCGAGGCCAAGGCGTACGAGTGCGCAAACTTTCTGAGTGTGCGGAAAAATCAAATCGCAGTTGGTTTTCAGGGCTGTTATTCCGATCTAGCAAAGCGACTTGGGCAACCGCAGTTCATGAATTGTCGATGTTATTACACGCAGGCATTCCGATGCTCGATGCGCTGGACACATTGACCGAACAAAGCGCGGGAGCATTCCGAACAGCGTTGCTGGGTGTTCGCGATCGCGTCGGGGCGGGATCTTCGCTAGCTGATGCTTTGCGCGAACGTCCCGACTTATTCGATGAAGCATCGGTGCACATGGTTGAAGTTGGCGAAAACGCGGGAACGCTCGAAGGAGTGCTTGCTGAACTTGCGGAATTCAAACAGAAGCAAATGCAGTTTCGTGATGCGGTCACGACTGCCATGGCGTATCCAATATTCTTGATGTGTTTCGGAACAGCAGCAGCGGTTTTCTTAATGACATCGGTGCTGCCACCGCTGCTAGAAAATTTGGTAGATACGCTCGACACGTTACCTTGGCCTACGCGTGTTGCCAAGGCAATCAGTGATGTCCTGTTGAGCTACGGTTGGTTGTTGCTGATCGTGGTGGTCACAATCACTGTGGCATTTTTCATTGCGATCAAAACACCACGTGGACGAGAAGTTTGGCACCGGACTTTACTGCGACTGCCGCTCTTTGGGCCGATGATGATCAAGCAGGGTGTGTCGCGAATCGCGATGATCATTGGAACGTTGTCCAAAAGTGGCGTGGAATTGCCCAGAGCGATTGAGCTTGCCGAAAGATCGACACCCAACGTGATCTTCAAGAAAGCACTCAATGAGTGCGGAAAAAGAATCTCGGCGGGCGAGGAAGTATCGCAAGCATTGCAAGAAAGTGGGGCCTTTCCACCGCTCGCTGTACGAGTTTTTTCAGTTGGACAGGACTCTGGCAAGCTAGATGAGATGCTTTTCAGGCTCGCTCAAGATTATGATGATCAAGTACAGACCAGTTCGGCGCGTTTGACGGCGTTGTTAGAACCGGTCCTGATCCTTGTCTTGGCGTTGCTAGTAGGATTTTTGTTACTGGCTACTATTCTTCCAATCCTGGAGGCGGGAAATGCACTTTAGAAACCGATTGACCAAACGCAAAGCATTTTCGCTTGTCGAGCTAATCGTTGTGATGGTGATCCTGGGGATGTTAGCCGGACTGGTTGCCGTTCGAACTCGCGGGTACTTGATCAACGCCAAACAGAACGGTGCGCGAACCGAAATTGCTAACCTCGTTAAAGCACTTGAGACGTACTATAGCGTCGAAGGGCGCTACCCAAGTACCGATGACGGCTTGGATGCATTGACCCAATCACTTGAATCGTATCCCGACGGCCTGATCAAAAAAGTCCCATTGGATCCTTGGAAGAATCCGTACGAGTATCTCAGTCCTGGCAGCACGGAACCGTACGAGATCATTAGCTTGGGCGGGGACGGACGCGAGGGTGGCGAAGGCGAGGACCTGGATATTTCCAGCGAAACGTTGGGTTAAAAAATGCGAGGTGCCTTTACGCTAATCGAACTGGTCGTTGTGCTGGTGATCTTGTCTTTGCTCTCAGGACTTGTGGCGTTTTCGCTAAGCGGGACAACCGACAATTATCGCATGTCTCAGGCTGTCGAAACTTTTGAACTGTTCGACGCGCGGGCTAGGAGAACTGCACGATACAATCAGACGCCGATCGTTGCATCGATCGATTCGTCGAATCGTATACTTCGGGTACAAAACACAAACAGCGTCAAAATCGCTTCGTTCAATCTGCCACGGCAAGTAGAAATCGACGAAGTCCGATACTCAGCGCCAAGCGACCAAGGAAAGTTACTCGTCAATTCACGCGGCGTTTCGAATTCGTATGCAGTTCGTTTGCGACGGGGAAAACTGAATACTTGGATCCTGGTTATCGGCGGCAGCGGACAGATTCTCAAGTCGGTTTCGGAGAACAAGGTCAATGCGATCCTGTCGATGTAACACGACTGTTCAACCACAACGAAACGGCTTGACCTTGATCGAGATCGTTGTGGGACTTGTGATCATGGCGAGCGTGCTGGCGTCTAGCTTGATCGCGTTTTCTGCGCACCGGCGGCAACTACGGCATGCAGAACAACGCATCGAAGCCGTCGCAATCGCTGATGAATTGCTGCTGCTACTGAGCGGCCAAGTAGACGGTTTCCCCATCAGTGGCCGTGGCACCATCGCAGGCAAACCTCAGTGGTTTTGGCAAACATCGATTGTCGGAACCACCTCGCCGATGGACGTTCCACTCCAAGTAATCCGATTACGCATCATTGAAACCCAACAAGACGGCCAACAGAAACTACTGACTTCCGTCGACGTTGTGGAGTCAGGAATATGAGATCACGAACAGCATTTACGCTCATTGAACTGGTTGTTTCGGCGATCTTAGCGTCGATGCTTTTTGTTGCACTCATGAATATCGTCTGGGCAGCCCATCAAGATGTTCGACAGTTGAAGGTTGCTGATCGCGATCTCGCTTCGAATACAATTTTGGTCGACCAAATGCGTTTGGATTTTCAAAATGCAAGAGGCATGCTGGCGGCACCAGGAAAAATCACGCTGAATGGTTTTCTGTCACGCGACCAACGAACTTTGCAACCCACCTATCGGCTCGGCAGGGTCCAGTACTCGATCACGCCATTTGGCGAAGATGGTTTATTGGTCCGCGAGTCGATTTCGAATAGTGGTACAACGCTGCAGCCGATGTGGGTTGGGATTGCCAGCATGCAAGTAGAACCCTTGGTGTTCGCCAATCGATCCGAGCAAGATTTGCCGGATCCGGCAGCAGCCGATCTGCCCGATGTGCCCTTCAGTTTTCGGATTACAATTCGTGACCGAAATGGAAAAGCTATTTGGCAAGAGGTTGTGAACCATCATGCCATATAAAGCAAATAAACAGCGGAAACCGAAACGGCAAGCGTACGTATTGATGATCGTGCTCGCGGCATCGATCTTGGTAATCACGACACTCAGCACCTTGGCAAAGATAAGTTTGCGTCGCGCAGTCGCCGCTGTCGATGCTGAGCGATCGTTGCAAAAGCGTTGGGGGTCGATGACGTTGGAGCGAGCGATATTAAAACAAGCGCCAACCATTTTTGAAAAACGATTGGAGCAACACCGGCAACTTTCGCCGGAACTGCCACCGCCAATTCCGATGATCAGAGATGCAGTCACGATCCATGGAATCACCTATGATGTCTTGCTAGGAGACGAAGACGCGAAGGTCAATTTGAATTCGGTTTTTCATCAAGTCGGCGCGACACAAACGCAAGCGACAATCGGACAGTTGACTGACGGTGCAGCGGCTGGCTCAATCACGCTGCAGCCAGCGACAACGCCTCAGGCTATTCGCGACCGCGACACCGAACGGTCCGGCGATGAAGCAGAGATAGAAGAACCTGGATTTCCAGACGCATTTCGCAGTTGGGGCGAGGTGTTTGACGCCAGCAAGTTAGAATCTATCATTGGAGCCGACGTTGCCCTTCCAAACGTTACAACACGCATCTCTTGTTGGGGATCAGGCAGATTGAATTTGTCCAGAGCCGCGGATGATTCAATCATTTCGGTTGCCAGCGTTATCATTCGCGAGGCTGAGGCAGAAAAGATGGTCCAACGCTACCGCGAAAATCCGACAATAGACATACAGACTTTGTTGCGAACAGAAATCCAAGACGAACGAGACCGCGAAAGGCTTGGTAAATTGATTGGCAACGACAGCAACCACTTTTCCGTATGGATCAGCGCCTCTTCAAAAACTGGGCGTGCGGACCTGACCTTCACCGTTAGCTTGCAGGACGATGAGGGAACGATTCAGATCAAGAAGTTTTCCTTTTGATTGATTGCTTTGATGGACATCGCCAAACAACGCAGATTCATGAACGCTGCAACCGGGTGCTTTGCGCTCGGCGCGGCGGGTGCGGTTGCTTGGTCATTGATTGGATTTGGTTCGTCAACGCCAGAAACCTTCAAACCGATTGAGCCAAACGTTCGGCAACAACCAATTGATGCAAAAGCAATTGCCCAGACAAACAACCTGATCGAATCGCTGTCTCTTCGTCGGTCGCTCATTGATCCACCTGCGGTGGCTCCACCAACCACTCCCAAGCCGCCGAAACCTGCCGCGCCGGTCGTGCAAACGCCAGGGTTAAACATGACGCTGGTTGGCACCATCATCGATTCGCAACAAAGCCTAGCGATCATCGCAGATTCGTCTGGCAAGTTTGATGTGAAAGGCATTGGCGAATCGCTGGAACTGGCGCCCGCTGGGGTCTTGGTGGAAACCATCGACTCGGAAACCGTCAACCTTAGGTTTCGTGGCAAAGTTTCTACGGTCAAGATTGATAAGAAATCCTCATCAGCGTCGACACCATCCAAAAACAACAATCGTTCGCGCAAGAAGAATCGTCGAGGCCTGCAATGAACTTGCCAGGCTGCTTGATTATCGAATCGGATACGGATTGGAAAATCGTTGCTGGCGAATTGCACGGTTCCTTTGACAAACAAATCACGCCGGTGAAATTGGCCGCCGCAGCGCTAGAACTGCTCAACAAAGCAGGGCTTAAAAATGCGAACGCGATCTTGGCTCCCGCATCCAGCTCATGCTTCTTTTGCAGAATCCCAGCAGACGATGCACTGGACTTGCGCGATGACAGTGCATTGCTCTATGCACTGGAAGAGCATTTGCCGATCGACGCGGAATCGAGTGTTGCCGCTAGCCTTTTGGTGGAATCTGAATTCGCAGTTGTCGCGATTGAAACCAGCCCTTGGAAAGAGATCGCCGATGCACTCGAAGCGGTTGACATTCAAGTCCACGCAATCGTTCCCGCAACAGCATTGGCTGCGCGGGCGTTTTGCGAATTGACAGATACTCAGTCCGACGATGAATTGATTTTTCACGAACAGGGTAACTTGGACGCTGTCCGCGTCGATGGGAAACGAAATGAGATCGTTCGGTGGAAGCACCTTGCTTTGAACGAAAAAGCAATCCATCGACACCGGGTCATTTCAAATACCGCACCACTAAGAACGATTTTGATCGAGGTGCCTCAACAAGCTCAGCGGCTGTTTGCGTCCTCGGATGCACACGTTCAAATTGCGAACCAAGACCTTCAGACGCTCGTGGTTCACGGGGCCAGCATCGCGTTGGAAGATCAATCAAAAATCGCGTATGACTTACGACGTGGTTGGCTTGCTGCTGGAGATCCTCTTCGCGCGATAAGCCGACAGCTTGGATGGCTTCTGGCTGCGGTTGCTATCTTCGTACTGGCCGTCGCGCTGGCTGGCTGGTGGCGAAAGCACCGAATCGAAACCGAGATCGCCAGTATTCGGCAGCAGCAAACCAGTACTTTCAAAGAGGCTTTTCCGGAGAGCCGCAGTCGGGCGATCCTGCGGCACGTACGTAGTGAGCACGCAAAAGTGCTAGGTTCATGGGGCCAGGACAAGGATGTTCGAATTCCAACATCGGCACCATCAGTGCTGCGAAAGTTAATCATGGCATTGCCAAATGACGTTCGCTATCAGGTCTCGCGAATTCAAGTCCGCGATGGCGAAGTGGAACTCACGATTCGGGCAAGGGATACCATCAGCGTTGGCAAAATTGCGTCTTCGCTATCAGAAGTAGGCTTTGAAGTTTCGCCGCCGGGTACCGTGCAATTGAGCCCCGGAACAATCGAGTCGACATTGAAAGCAAAGTTTGACGCCGCGAACAACGAGGATTCCGCATGATGAATATGCTTTCCGCGACCAAAAACCGTCAACGACTTTGGATCTGCATCGCGATTGCGGTTCTGGGTGTTTACGCTTGCACGAGTGTTCTGGATGCCTGGGATGCTGAATCTCGTTTGCAACGCGCGCAGGGAGAATTGGCTGAAATCGAGCAAAAGGTTCAGACCATCAAGAACGCGAAACAAAAACCGCAAGTTGCTGCCTTGGATTTAGAATCACCCGACGGCATTGTAAATCGCATCAACAGTGCGCTCCGCGCTGCGGGGTTGCCAGCATCAACTCTGAAAAATCAAAACTCGGCCGAGCCAACTCGGATCGCGAAGAGTGAATTTGCTCAGCGGCTAGTAACCATCAATTTGCAAGCATCGCGTTTGATACAGATCGTCAAGTTCTGCGACGCACTGCGAGACGAAGAAACCGGTTCGACCGTCCGCGATATTGTTTTGTCCATCCCGCGCGGGTCGGGCACTGGCAATCAGGAGAACTGGGACGCGGAGCTGGTCTTGACCCAAATGATCTTTTCTCCGACAAACCAATAGACTCCATCGAGTTATGCGCGGACAAAGGCCTTGTCATTCGCATTTTTTGCTAGCACAGCTGCCGCTCCGACACCGGCACATTCCATGGAAACAACTTAGTCGCGTCACGGATGAAGCGAGTTGACCTTAGCGGTACTGCATGCATCATGATAGCCATCATGGTTGTGATGCTTGCTGGCTGCACGCAACTGCAGCACTCCAACGGTTCGGTTGTGCAAGTTCAAACATCGCAAAACCCAGCACGCGCCATCCGGCTGACCGAAGCGGGGATCAAGTCGCTTGGCAGAGGAGCGACCGAAGACGCTTCGCGAAAGTTCACCGCCGCAATCGCGTCCGACGAAACCTACGGACCAGCACACAACAACCTTGGGTTGATGCATTACGAACAAGGCGACTTGTACCAAGCAGTCTTGTCGTTCGAACGGGCAATGGAATTCAGCCCCCACGATCCTACGGTCTACTACAACCTTGGCCTTGCGCTCGAGTCAGCAGGCAAGACCTATGAAGCACTGGACCTTTACCAGCAGGCTGTGGAACTTGATGGAACCAACCCAAATTTCTTGGGCAATCTTGTTCGTCTACGAATCCGAATGGGTGAAAGCGACGAGAGCGTTCGGTCACAACTGAAAGACTTGGTTTTGATCGAGGATCGACCTGAGTGGAGAGCGTGGGCCGACAAGCAACTGAGTCTGGACTTGAACCCGCAACTTGACCGAGGTCCGGACGCTCCGGACTTCAACCGAGAGCTGGAACAATCCGGCACTGGTCGCTCGAACGGAAAACGCGTGATCGATTTATCATTGGATGATAATCAACCTGAATTCGAGAATCAAAATACTGTGACTGAACTCACGCCGCCACAAATCTCGCGTTCCAATCTACTGCCCGAGCCAGTAAAAACACTGAACGAAATCCAAATCCAAGACGCCTCTGACTTGTCAACGGAAGACTATTTCAGAGAATAGCGTTTCGAAGCGGCCGATTCGGTCCGAACGCCCTTCACTTTCCTGTGCCGTTCTATCCGTTGCCTTCGCCAATCTGACCATTGACCGCTATTAAAACCTATCGCGCTAGATGGATTTTCCCGATCTCGTCCCCGCCAATCGAAGGCGGTTGGGTGCAAGTGGATGACCAGCAGCAGGTATTGGCGGTGGGCAACTCGGATCCACCGCCACAATCGATTGACCTAGGCAATGTTGCGTTATTGCCAGGTTTGGTGAATGCTCATACTCATCTTGAATTCAGTGATTGCGAACAACCGATCGGCACTCCAGGCATGGAGCTTGCGAGCTGGATCGGGCACGTTGTTTCGCAACGTGGAGCCGCAACGCAAAAGCAAAAGCTTGATGCGATCGAACTTGGGCTTCGCGAGTCCATGAATTCAGGAACTTGCCTGATTGGTGAAATTTGCACGCCGCCACTGCAGTATCCAACTGGGAATCAACAGCCACAAGTGTATTGTTTTGCAGAGGTGCTTGGCCTGAGCAAGGAACGGTACCAAGAACGGATGGACGCGTCATACCAACAATTTGAAACTCGCCCCACGTCCACCGGCTGGAGTCCACATGCACCCTATTCGACCAATCCACAAGCAGTGCAGTGGTGCATTGATCGGGCGATCCAGCACAACCAAGCGATTGCAATGCACGTTGCCGAATCGCCAGCCGAGCGGGAACTTATCGCAGATGGCAGTGGGCCGTTTCGCGTGGCACTCGAAAGCTTGGGGGCGTGGCGACCTGATTTATTTCCACGTGGCGACAACTCAATCGAATCATTGATTCAACAACTTGCCCAAGCCCCTCGGGCGCTATTGGTTCATGGAAATGATTTGCAGGGCACCGAGATCGACCTGATTGCTGAACACCAAAATTTGACAGTTGTCTTTTGCCCGCGCACCCATGCATTTTTTGGTCATGATCGGCATCCAATTGACAGGCTTTTGCATCAGGGTATTCGGGTTGCACTGGGAACGGATTCACGAGCGAGCAATCCGGACTTGAACTTATGGCGAGAAGTCCAGCATGTTCTGAACCATCGGCCCGACATAGCACCAAGTTGTGCATTGGCGATGGCGACGCTGAATGGAGCTGATGCGATTGGAGTTCAATCGCTGGGAAAAATCCGCCCTGGCACCAACGCGATCTTTGGTATGGTCAGGACAGAAGCGAGCACGCTGGACCAGGTTTATGCTGACCTCGCTTGTAATGACTATGTTCCAGTTGCTGGAACAAGAACTGACTAGCGATGAAAGAACTCGCGAATTGGCCCCGATTTTTTCGCCTGACCGTTCTTCTGATTCTGCGAACGCTTGATAGAGTGCTTTAGAAGCCAGTGGTTGTTGATTCCATCGATAGTCGTTTGCGCCTTTGAAACCGTGGTATTCAAATTTTGCATCGTGCCGTTGATTCGCTTGGCCGTACCAGGAAGGTCGTCAGCCTCTTTTTGCAAAACCTCCACAACCTCACGACTACGTTCCAAAACGTCTTGTAACGTCAGGATCGCCGTCGTCAATTTCTCAATTGCTTCGCTGGTTTCTCCTCCCACTTCGTCAACCGTTTTACGGAGTTCATGAGAAGTCGTCTCGAGGCTTTCGGCGGCTTTGCCAAACTTGTTGAATGCGGGGGTTGCATCGTCATCGCACAGTTCAACCACACGGTCGGCGACTCTTTCAACCTCGGTGGAAACAGTTTCAGAAGACTTATCAACACGCTTCAAGGTGTCGTGAGACTTGTCTAACGCTTTGTTCGCACGAACTGCGGTATCTTCGCGGAGCGCGTCACTCGTTTTAGTGATTGACTTGAACGTCGGAGCAACATCATTCAATAAGCTTGCATCCGTAGCAGCAAGACTATTGACCATGCTACCCTCAACCGTAGCGATCGATTCCTGAACTGCACCAAGTTGCTCTGTAATCGTTTCGATCGAGGATTTCTCGGGCTCAAACTGATACACAATTCCGCCGTCTTCGACAATTGGGTGTGTTGTTACCAGTGCTGCATTCAAAGAAACGGGGTCATCCTCATTCAGAAGTCCAACGTCCACCATCCGAGCTTCGACTAGCTGGTCCATCAATTTGTAGTAGGTACTGATATCAGTGACAGGCTCTCCATTGATTTGTGTTATGAACTTTCCCTCCAATCTTTCCCGAAACATTGCCGCAGGACTTCCATCAGCGATCCCAACAACACGTACACCAGTAGCCCGCTCACGCTTTCTTTCCTCGTTGGTCAGATTTGTCACGACCATTCCCAGCATGTCGGTTGCCCGTTCAATTTCCAAAAAAGCAGAACCTACGGCAAGCGTACGGGCGACGATCACGCGGGAGTTGGTACGGATCCGATGGACATCTGGGTTATTGACAGTGAACTGAATCTGTACATGACTCGGATGACCTTCCCGATACTTAACACTGTCGACCACGCCCACTGGTTCACCAAGAATTTTTACGTCCATGGATTTCTTGATACCTCGGACCTGTTCCTGATCCGCATAGATAAGGTAGACGTTCTTGGTTGTGTTCGCCCGGTTGTACCGAACCAACGCAATCAATGCGACAACCGATAAGATAGCGAGCGTCGACGTGATAACGATTGGCCGCGCGTGCCGGATACGAAATGGCTCATTCATTTTGAAATGCTCCTCAAACGATCGGCGTCGATTTTATGTCGGTGCGAGTTGCCTTTCAGGTCTCGCTGCCAGATGAATGGATTCGTCGTGATCCAGATCGTGGCGCCACCAGATTTTCGATGCTCATATTCTGCTTCGCAAAAAACGTGATGCAATTCATCAGGCACTTCTCGTAAAGGACTCTCCGCAATCAAAAGCTTCGGTTTCATTGCCAGCGCACGAATCCATTGGCAAACACGTAGTTCCGAAGATGAGATAAAACTGATCCGTGATTGGGGGATCTCGATCTTAAATTGCTTTGCCAACCGTTGAAGCTGTTCCTCTGTCGTTGAATCTGGGTCAGTCGTATGATGCCGCTTCATCAATTTTAGATTGTCTGGCATGCTGAGGTTACTGATCCAGCCGCCTTCTTCGAAGATTCGGCCAATGTTGCTGCGCATCGCCAGTTGCTTGCGATACGTCACTGATTGCCATTCCGAATCCAAAAACGACACCCAGCCATGACGCGGCTGAACGAACCCAAGAACTGTATCGACGAGTAGCGAACGTTGTTGGCGAGCAGGGCGGTGAATCATTGCGACCTCCCCTTTGCGAAGGGTCAACGAAAACCGCCGAATCCTTCCAGTCTTGCTTCCTAGTTTGCGCGCAGCGACTTCGTGCATCTTTAGCACGTTCTTTGGGGCAGTCGATTCGTCTGTTGTTTTTTCAGTCATCTTTATGTTTAGAAAAGGTCGAACACAAGGATTCTTCCGTAAAGCAAAATGGAGAGCATCGCGCTGATCAAGAACACGGCAGTCAGGCTTTTGACACCGGCTTGGGTTGCCACTCGCGGAATTTCAGTACGGGATGTTTTCACACTCATGCCTTCGTAGCAACCGATAGCGCCGACAAACGCGCCTGCCAAGAATGTCTTGGGCAGAAAGAACCACGCATCTTCAAGCTGGAAACAGCTAGAGATGCGATCGACAAACGCAACTGGACCGACACGAACCACATTCATCAACCAGCCCACTGTATAACCCGACAAAAACATTGCCATCAGAACAACCAGCGTCAGCAGCGGCACTGCAAACATCGTGCTGACAACGCGTGGAGCGACCAGGTAACTCATTGGATCGATACCCTGCGATTCAATCACTTCTATTTCGCCCTCCAAACGCATGATGGACAATTCGGTCGCAATCGCACTTGCACTCCGGCCAATCACAACCAACGACGCGATCAACGGCGCAACATCTCTCAAGGCGATCCGTACCACCAATGGCCATGTCGTTTCAATTTCACCGCCCACACTGGCAACCCACATTGCTGTTTGGACAATCAGCAGAACCCCGACCGCGAATGACAACCGAATCGCTATCACCATACCGTCAACAAACGTGAACACCATTTGACGATACAGAACATCCCGAACACTTCGCCGATGAATGTTCAGTAACAATACCGGAACCGCGATGACCGCGATGGTGAATAGGTCCAGGTAACGGTTGCCGAAAAGCCGCAGTATTGCTTGAGTCGAACGACGGATTCCCCGCATCGAGAAAACGCCGGCACGAGCATTCCTGGGGATCGACGACACCTAACAATCCATGAGTGAGCAGAACGTGACTGAAATGACTACACACGCCTTATTATTTGATCGTCATCCCCCCGAAGGGACCTGAAGATTCAACCTCGTTGTCGTAGTTTTGAAGCCGCAGTACTGCAGGCGTTTGCGACTATTCGAATGATCTCCGTTTATTGTCTTAAATGGATAAGTGGGTTTGAATGAATCGTACAGGTTGTGCGAATGTGAGAGAAAAGCGGCTGCGTAATCTGCGTCACAACTTTCAATTGTGACAGAGTTATTGGCTCAGGGCCCCAATCCGAGGTAAGTATCTAAGATTGGGTTGGGCAATTTTTTTTTGGGGACGAATGTTGGTGTTTGCATGACAAACTTGAAAGACAATTCGCAGTGCGAGACGGTCATTGATACGCTTGCGCTCATTCAGGAAACTGAACAGCCGGAGCTTCATGCGCCCAGCCCCGTTCAGTCCTGCCTAGTACAAATTTACCCCGCCGATTTCGTTGCAGGCATGATACTGCTGGAATCTGAATTCGTGACGATCGGACGTGACCAGGATTGCGATTTGGTTTTGCCGGACGCGAACGTTTCACGACTACACGTCCAACTTGCGCGGACTACAAGTGGGTTTGTACTACAAGACCTTGGAAGCACAAACGGTTCGCTTGTGAATGGGCATGCCGTCAAAGAAGTCGAACTAATTTCGGGCGACACAATCCAAGTTGGCACCTACTTGTTCCGGTTCTTGTCGGCGGATAGCGTCGAAACTCAATATCACGAAACGGTTTACAGTGCCGCTACTCGCGACGCATTGACCGGTACGTTCAATCGCCGATTCCTGATGGATTCAATGCAGCGAGAATTCTCGCGGACTCTCCGCTCGCAAAGTCCATTGTCTATTGTCATGACAGACATTGATTTCTTCAAGCAAATCAACGATCGGTACGGGCACTTGAGCGGTGATGAAGTGTTAAGGGAATTTGGCAAGCGAATTCGATCGAATTGCCGCGAAGAAGACATTGTTGCTAGGTTGGGTGGCGAAGAATTCTGTATCGTTCTGTCCGACACTGATTTTGAAGGAGCAGAAGCTGTTGCCGAACAGTGTCGGCAAGTTGTAGCCAACCAGCCGTTTGAGACAACATCTGCAATCATGGAAGTCACAGCCAGTTTCGGAATCGCTACGCTCGATTTGGCTTCGCCTATTTCAGTTGAAGCCTTGATAGATCAAGCCGACCAGCATCTGTACTTAGCGAAAAATGCTGGCAGAAATCGCGTTGGCAACTGAGCTGTAATTTCAGGTTGCCGTTCAGAATACAAAATCTGTATTACGCGGCGTGCGCGTTGGCAGGATTGTCTTTTGTCTCATCCTTGGCAAGGTCCGCTGGCTGCCCGCCAAGTTGCTTGGTTGCTAACGAAGGAAATATTGGCGACAAAAAATATTGGCGAACAACGAACCAAAGCAAGTTCTTTTCGTTCAAAGTGTCGTTGACAGAATCCGCAATCTTGGCGTGTGCGATCGGCAACTTGCTCCAATGCAGTGATGGTTGATCGTGGTGTGCTGTGTGGTATCCATTGTTGAAGAACAAGAAATTAAACCACTTGCCAGTGAAGTTTCGCGAATGATCTTCGTCAGAGTATGCGTCTGTGTGCACATGTTGAATGAAGTTGAAGATCATGATTACGGTCGTTGACAAAAACGCTGGCAACAGAACCGAGAAAAAGAATACGTAAAAACCAAGCCCGGTTTGCACGTTGTGGTACAGAAAACCAGCAAGCGCTCCCATCAGAAGATACGTGCTGATCCAGATCGCGTACTGGATTCGAATCCGAGTGTACAGATTCGGTTTACGTTTCTTGGCACGCTCGATGTACTGCTGGATCGGTTCTCGTTGGTAGAACCCCGAAACAAATGGATAAGTGAGCGCGACCCACAGATTGTTTTTGTTGGTGAATCTCCATGTCGCCGTTGCGTCACCAGGACGGTTTACGAATTTGTGGTGATTCAGATTGTGGGTTGGAACCCACATCATCGATGGGTAGCCATAAAAGAACGTTAGCACGTGGCCAAAAACACCATTGGTTCGGCGCCCATAAAATGTCGGCCGATGGTTGTGGTTGTGAGTGATCGTCCCGATCGAAATCGCAAGGTAGCAACTGAGCGGTGACAAATAGAGAACCAGACTCGGATTACTGTATTGCGCCGCGACCAATCCGATCGCGGTTGCAACCCAAACCAACGAGCGAATATCCGCTTTATTCCTGAGCCGCATTCATGTTTCCAAGCGTAAAAAGGCTTCCTTCCAACGGCGAATCCTGGCACAAATGCACTTTGCACGATAGTCCAAAGCTAGCATCTGGAAAACTAAATCGAAAAATACTTTTGCAACGCTTTATTACATAGTCAGTTTGGTGACATAACGCAGAGGCAAATACTAGATGACGCTTTGAAAGCAACGTTTATGAGGCTGTCGCGCAGATCATTGTTTTTTGGTTGTTGATGCGTCGAAACCAACCACTGAATGGACGTAGCAAGAGAGGAAGCTTGCAAGTCGCGTTGGTTTTAGATGAGAGTTTTTGATGATCGTACAGTTTAGAACTGTGTTGTTGTTTTCGCCGGTGCTTGCCGCGGTATTGCTTAGTGGTTGTGCAACCGTCCAAAGAAACACATCGTGCGACAGCGTTCCATGCGATGCGATGGCCAGCAGTCGCTTGGACGTCGAGCACGGTGCCAAGATTCCGGTGATCGATTTCGCGGGAGCCATGATAGGTGTGCAAGACAAAATCGCACTGCTGGATTTCCGAGCGAACAACCACAACATCAGCCCAGCAACGGAGCGCGAAGTTACAAGGTACATGCGTGCGAATCGCTTGACCGATACCAAGCTGCGTGTGAATCAGTACGATCCGATTGGTGAACTGCAACGACTTGTCCGTAACGAACAGATCGCTGCCCCAGTGCGATACACGTTTGGAACTTATGACTGGTTGAGGTACACGTTGCTGCCGGGCCGGCTGCTTGGCGGCGATAACTACAGCCCATTTACCAACTCGATTCACTTGTATTCCGACATTCCAGAGATTGGGTTGTCGCAAGCAGCCTACGCCAAAGATGTCAAGAACCGACGTTTTCCTAGCTTGTATGCAGCAAGCCAACAGCTGCCCGGACCGATGGGTTCGATCAGTAAAATTCGCGCCAGCAGCGAAGTCCTGAGGTACACAGGACAAACCGGAGGCCCAGCGGCAGTCAGTAATGCCAAGAAGATTCTGGGGCCCGATCTCACGGGTACTTTGGGAGCTCAAGCGTTGGGATTCTTGCCAGGTGGTAGTGCCATCGGGCGAACCGTCGGCGGACTTGCCAACCACGCCTTCAATGGGCTCCGCCAGCTCAACGCATCAGTGCTGGGCAACTAAGAACGACATCGTTGCCCGATTTGGTTGATGAATTCAATTTAGAAAACAAGCACATCGCGGAAGCGGTTTCCAAACTGGCTGAGGTCTTGGATATCGACATCCAAGTCACCGTCATGATCAAACGAATCGATGAAACCTTCATCCAGACTCGTTTGACGGAACGCGGATCCGAATCCGGCAAGGTCTTGGATATCGACGTCGCGATCACCATCCGAATCGCCAAAGAATCTGAACAGCTGATCGGCAGCTTCGTCACCAAAGACGAAATCCGTTGCCAGCTGAATTGACGTATTGGTGTAGTTAACCTGTGACCCAAAAACTGTTACTTGGTAATTGCCGTCGATCAATGAGTTTGCTTGGTCGCCGCGGCTAACAACGCCGTCACCATCACCGAAAGTCAGCCTTGCGAGCGTTTGCCCAGACACGAGCGAAGTGTCAACAATCAAACTCGAAACGACACTGTCGGTGGCGCGATTGCGTACCTCGAACGCCGCTGCTGGCGCATCGACCTCGGCGTCAAAGACAAGATCGATCGATGTGAGATTTGATCGCTGGTTGCTCCCATCATTGATCGTCAATTCAGCGATTTGTGGAGTTCGATTGACAGGGACTTGGTAATCTTCAACTTCTCCATCACCGGCCAATTCCAGCGGAGATAGATCACCTAAGGAACTTACACGGATTCGAATATCGTTTGACGCAACAACCGCGTCTGCAGGTACCGCAAAATTGAAAGATGAAATGCCCCCGACAACATCGATCGATGTCCCCGCGCCCAAGTGTTCGCCTGGGTGCTGGAATGATCCGTCACCGTTAAAATCGATCCAAGCATCTAGCTTCGCTGGCTCTGAAACCTGAATTGTGACCGTTCCCGTTTGGCCAGGCACCACATTGGTCAGTTGCAACAGCCCATTGTCATCGTTGTTTTCGTCGATATCGTCTCCCGTTGCTGTCGCGTTTGGTTGGCCATCGCTGTCAGCATCGACCGACGTCCCCAAGAACGGACCAATGGTCAAAATATGATGTGGCCCCGAGCTAGATTGAAGCGTGCCAAACGAATCGGGCGCATCACCGTAATCAACGGGAACATTATTAATGACGAATTGATCAAACGCGTCAAGCACCGCGGCATCCGCGCCGGTCTCTTGTAACATTTGATAGAAAAGTGGCAGGTCGTTGATGTCAATCAATCCATCAGCATTGAAATCACCAGCCGGATTGAATACCGCATTGTTGGATTGGAAAACCGATTCCAGCACTGCCATATCGGAAGCATCAACGGTTCCGTCGAAGTTCAGATCGCCCAGCCCAGCGCCAAATATCGTTGACGTAAAAAGACCGGGTAGACGCTGGACGTTGAAGTTGCCGGTTTGCTCGAAGGTCACAACGGTGGCGACGTGGTTGCCACTTGTTACGTTGTTAAACTGCCTGGAAAACAAATCTCGATCGATTTGGTTCGTCTGGGACTGACCATCCAGCATCCCCAAGATCTCTGATTCGGTTAGCGACGCGGGCAGATCCCAAAAGACGTGCACGCTGTTGGCTGTCAAATCCGTGGACTCCAGCCGCAAATCGATATTCTCATTCACGCCCGCCACGACCGGATCAAAACTACGTACGCCCGATTCAGGCTTCAGCCGATCAACGTAAATCGATTCCTTGAATGACGAATAGATCGTATCCCCTTCGCCTGGTTCTCGATGACGGTAGGCTTGTACTTCTACAAAGTGCAAGCCTTCGGAAAGGGTCGTCGTGTCGACGGTTTGTATGTACTGGCCATTCCCATCGGCTTCAAAGAAACCGGGTTCCCTGAACGTCGTGAATTCCTCGAAACCATAGACTGGCGAATTGGGTGTCGTAAAGTCAACGACTGAATTGCCGTTGATATCGATGCCACCATCGATTTTTATCAGCGCGTTATCACCATCAGCGAATTGATCACGAATGGATCCCAAGTGATTGACTGCGAACGTATCGAGAGTGACATCGAAACTGTCTGCTGTGATCACCGAAATATCATTCACACGAACGGTACCATTCGTCTCCGGCGTCGCTGTGCCAGCACCAAGCGTACTGTCCACGTTACTTAGGCTTAGCGCGCCCTGCGGCCCGGCCGGCCCGTAGATAAAGTAGCCTCTGTCGTGCCGGTCACCATCGGGAGCCACGTTTCGAGGTATCCGGATGTTGACAGTCCCATCGCCGTTAACAACAACGACTTCTGGAAAATCATTGAACGGGTCGACATCATCACTTGCCGCATTGCCAGTCAGTTCAACTAAAGGCGTTCCAGGCAAAAAATTCGTTTGCACGGTTCTGGAATCAAAGCCCGCGTCGACACGATTACTGAGCACGACAAGCGAAGAGCCACTTCGTTCGAAAACCAGAGACTCTTTTTCGTCGCCACCAGGAGTCCGGTCGATGTAGTCGCCACGACCATGCGTGTTTCGGATATCAACCAACGTGGTGATGGTGTCACCAAACTGTCCGCCCAGCGCATCGCCGCGCCCATCCCTGGGGAAATCTCTTTCTTGCCCGAATTCTTCCGCGTTGTAGTACACCACGGCGTTGCCGGGTCGCAGTAAAATATAGGCATGAGCAACATTGCTCAGATCTGCCGCCCCTTCGTCATGGCTGCTGGCGAACGCTACACCTTGGCTGCCATTGTTTGCGAATCCATCGTCTTGGATGTCCTGGCTGGCGCTGGTGATGTTTCTCCAATCATTAACGATTCCGTTGCTAGTCAAATTGTCACGCAACGCAAAAAACAATGGAAAGTCCAATGCGTCTCGATTGCCCCCGATGCGACCAGGATCCGCAGGGTCAATATCTTTCCGGATCAGGTTCTGGATTTCGTCTCTATCCCCTGTGAAAATCTCCGAGAACAAGAACGCGTCTTGTCTGCTGCCATCCAAAAGCGGCGTTTGAATCGCGCGATAGACAGCACGATCCAAGAATTCCAATGCAAAACGTTCGACATGTCTGGCAGCATCGATACGCAATCCGTCGACACCAATGTCTTGGATCAACCACTGTGCGTTGCGCAAGATCAGCCCCAACGCATTTTCAGACATCGGATCACCCGCCAACGGGTCCTCTGTATTGAATGGGTAAATCGTGATACCCATTTCACCAGTGATCGGATCGAAAAGTTCGATTGGCGGCAGACTGGTGTCGGGGTAGAAACGTGCGTTCAATGGATCGGGTTGATTGGCCACTGTGCCCGCTGGAATGTTGTTTGGGCCCGCCGTTGTTGGATGGCGAATGAACTGGTGGTTTGTCTCGTGCGCTACATCGATCAACCCAGCCAATCGGCCGTTCAAAACTCCCGACTCAAACGCGCCATGAAAATCTCCGTCCACATCCGACGGGAGTGTCAAAGCGAACCCTGGGTATCCGCCTTCTTCGACAAACCCCGGCGTGCTGGAATCGCGGAATCCATTGTGATTAATAACGAAGTCGGCATACACATTCAGACCAGCGCGGTGGAACACGTCCACCAAAGTCCTCACACCCTGTTCAGTTCCATACAAAGTCGGTCCGTTGGGAACCCCCAAGTCAAACCGATCATAGACGTCGTATCCTACCGATTGATTTCCCGAGTCGGCGCGGCCAGTCGGTGGAATCCAAACCGACCCGAATCCAGCCTCAAATATATCGGCTGCCCGTTGCTCCGAATTGGCGTAACTGCTTTCAAAAAGCTGCAAGATCGCAGGCGCAGAAGCATCCATCAATTGTCTCGCCTCTAACTGCTCGCACTGCAAAGTGCGCTGAGGTTGACGAGATTTGAGAGAACGCCGAATTCGACGCTTAGATTTGGGAGAAAGCACGCGAGAAAACCTCGAAACTGAGATGTTGTTCGCAACCAGATTAACTACTGTTACCAGCTGAAACAACGTCCAGAATCAAAGCACCAGGGTGAGATCAAACTGAATTCATTCAGTTCTCAAATGCACACAAGCATATAGACACCATAAACCACTCCAACGAGGGTACACATTCGAAAGAAATGGGCTTTCACAAAGCGTGTTTTGTTGACTTGGCTGAGATGGTGGCAGTCGGCCGAAACCCACCAAGACCTATTCGACTTCAAGTGCACCTTCGCTGGCCATCGAACGCAGCTTGTCCAGCGCTCGGCGTTCGAGTTGGCGAACGCGCTCCTTGGAAACACCAAGCCGATTTGCAAGCGATTGTAACGTGTGTACTTTTCGGTGCGCACCAAGAGAAAAACGCGCTCGAATGATGAACTTCTCGCGACGATCAAGATCATTCAGCATGGTTCCCAGTCGATTCCGCAAAACATGCCATCGCTTTTCGCTAATCGCAGAACTGCGACCTTCATCCGCGAAATCGATTTCCATGTCTTGCAATCCGCCCAACGTCTTTTGACGCTCGTCTTGCCGAGTCATCACCATACGATAGGAGTTGCGACGAATGACCAGAGTTGCATAAGTGCTGAATCGAAAACCACGATCAAAATCAAACTTTTCCACTGCACGAATGATTGCCATGATCCCATCGCTTAGCAGTTCATCAAAGTCGTTCGTGACGTTGACGAATTTCTTGACAATACTGAACACCAATCGCAGGTTTGCTTCAACAATTCGGTCACGATGCCAGTCTGCCAAAAACAGCAACTGCTCGATCAGTTCCAATCGAACTCTTGATGGACGCTGTGGGTTCAAAAGCTGCAAATGATTCGCAGCCAGCTGACGCAAAAAGTTCATGCGTTGAAAAAGCATTCTCTCTTGGTCTGGCTTTAATAGCGGAGCTTCGCAAAGTCTTCCCAGATGGATCGGCAAATCGGCGCCGGCTCTTCGGATCGCTGCAATCCCTGTCTCGGCAGTCGCATCGGCTAGCTCCAGTGGCACTGCAAACACCGCCTTGGCGGCGCCCCGCTCATTGAAACTCTCGTTCGCGATGTATTCGATCGGATTGCGTTTACGCATTCGGGTCAACATCTGAAGACGCTCAAGTGGCGTATCACGATAAGAGCTGACTTGACCCTCCATCTCCGCAACCGCTCGCGAGAGCTCGGCGGTCTTGAACCAACTGGGAGTTCGCGCTCGCAAAGTCGTCGCTGTTTCTCGATCGGTTGGAGATTCGACTGAGACCATGCTCATCTGCACACCTGAGTGAAGTGACTGTTTTGGACGCCAAAAACGTCCATATTGTTTATCTGTTGAAACGCTTGATTATCAGCTTGGTATTGCCTGAACTGGCTCGCCCTGGCAATTTCCTGTATTTTTTTGGGTGCTTTTGAAGTTTTCAAAGCGACACCTCGGAGGGTTGTTCCTATGCTGTCAATGAACGTTTTCCAATTCAATTCGTCCGCGACACGACAAAAACGCCCAAAAGGGTTTCGGCATGGCCGCTCGGCAACCTCATTTTTCACCCAAGCAAGTTGCCAGCGCGCTTGGTGTAAGTGAGTCTTCAGTTAAGAGATGGTGCGATGCCGGAAAGATCCGCACATCCAAAACACTCGGAGGTCATCGCAAGATCTCGCTCGATGCACTTCAGCAGTTCCTGACTGAGAACGGACAGAGCCTTCCCAACCCTGAAGTTCTGGGCTTACCTGCTTGGCCGCCCGCAAAACCCTCGATCCGCGGGAAAGACAGCGAGATCCACCAGCTGTTTCGTGACGCCCTCGCACGCGGCGACGAAAATTCCTGTGTCGAACTGACAAAGCAACATCGAAAATCTGAAATATCACCGGCTGAGGTTCTGGTGGACTTGCTAACCGACGCAATGGAAGGGATTGGCGAAGCATGGAAAATCGATGATCTGGCGATCTACCAAGAAAGACGTGCTTGCGAGATTGGTTTTCGGTTGATTAGCAATTGCCGAACCGAAATGCGCCCACCTCCGCCGACGGCTCCGGTCGCGATTGGCGGTTCAGTGGTTGGCGACGGATACCAAATGCCCAGCATGTTGGTCGAGCTATTGCTTCGCGAAGCGGGCTGGAACGCAACGAATGTGGGAAACAATCTTCCAGCCGATTCATTCATCAAAGCCTTGTCGGAATACAATCCTGACCTTGCCTGGCTAAGTGTTTCTGCTGTGAAAGAAGACGGTGAGTTTATAGCCCAGCAAAACAAGATTGCTTCTGCACTCGGCGAAAACGTCCCATTGATCGTCGGGGGGCGAGCACTAACGGATCAATTGCGACCGCGACTTATGTACACTGCCTATTGCGACAACTTATTCCAATTGTCTGGACTCGCTGCCGCCATCCGCCGAAACGTGGCTCATTAGCTTTTTGGGTACGGCAAAAAAAAGCCAACTCTGCCGGCCGCGCACACTTCGCAGCGTCATTCGTTAGACTGCAAAACAAATAAAACGCAATTCTATGGTCTTCGCAGCGACCCAACTCACGGCTGCTTGCGTACCACCAAATCCGTCGGTGTGAGGCGTGAAACTAAATGATTAAAGTTAGACAAGCATGCTGATCGTCGATTCGCTGACCAAAGTTTTTCAACTTGAAGATCGCGAATTGCGCGCCGTGGACGGCTTGACCTTTCAAGTCAAACCGGGTGAAGTCTTCGGATTGCTCGGACCTAATGGGGCTGGAAAAACAACCACGCTGCGGATGATCCTAGGATTGTTGCAGCCCGATTCTGGCTTTTCCGAAGTCGACGGCATCCGCACAGCTGAAAGCCCAATTGCTGCAAAGTCACGGCTCGGATTCGTGTCCGCGAATGATGGCGTTTATTCTTGGCTGACAGTTCGAGAGATGCTCCTGTACTTTGCCGATCTGTATGGCGTGGTTCCCGATTTGGCACAGCAGCGAATCAAAGACTTGTCTGAATTGATGGGGATCAGCGAATTTCTGGACCGCCGCGCGGGGGCACTCAGTACCGGCCAACGACAAAGGGTCACTTTGGTTCGTGGCTTGGTTCATGATCCGCCGGTGATGCTGCTGGACGAACCAACCCGAGGTTTGGACGTCGTGGGCGTGCAGACAATTTTTGACTATATCGACCTGCTACGCCGAGGCGGAAAGGCTGTCGTCGTCTGCACGCACCGACTTGATGAAGCGGAAAGGCTTTGTGATCAATTCGGACTTCTACACAATGGACAACTGGAGCATCATGGCAACATGCAAGAACTAACATCCAAAACGGGTAAGCAACATTTGGTTGATATATTCGTTGACTTAATTCGGAGCTGATTGAGAATGCAGCCCGGTTTCCCAAGTCGTCTCTGGCGACTGTGTCAAAAAGAATTGAAAGAAACGTTGCGTGATCGGCGGACGATCATCACGTTGGTTTTGATGCCGTTGCTGGTGTATCCGCTGCTTAGCATGGGACTGAACCGATTCTTGCTTAACTCAGGAGTCAGCACTGAGACAACGAAGTACACAATCGGTGTCAGCACGCCGGCAGAACAAGAAGAACTGACAAGTTGGCTAGAAGACCCTGCCAGTCAGCCGCCGCAAGCAATTGTGGACGCCAGCAACGGAGGCGTGGCTGAATTTGTAGTCGTCTGCACCGAACCGGAGACGGCGGAGCAAACGCTTTTACAAAACAAGATTGACGTTGCCGCCGAAATAACGGGTACCTATCCGCGCGAAGTGACCTTCATCGCATACAGCGGTGACAACACAAGCCAAATGTGCCAACGGATTCTTGCCGAGCGAGTCCAATGGCTACGGACCGCGATTGCTGAAACGATGATACTAAGCGAAAGAAGAAACTTTCGTCCGTTCGCTGATGTCAAGGTCCGTGACGTTGGTGAATCGTCAACAGCATCGGCGCTGGCCACAATCGTCCCCCTAGTTCTTGTGTTGATGACGATCACAGGAGCCGTTTATCCAGCGATTGATTTGACCGCTGGCGAGCGCGAGCGAGGGACGATGGAAGCCCTGATGGCTTCTCCTGTACCACGTTTTTATGTGCTGCTGGCAAAGTATGCGGCGGTGGTGACCGTCGCGTTGTTAACGGCGGTCGCGAATTTGGTGGCGATGTTCACCACACTCTGGGCATCACGCTTGTTGCCTTTGTTGACTGGCAACGAAGACGGCGCGTTTCCCTGGATCGCTATTTTTCAAATCCTTGGTTTGCTTGTGCTGTTCAGCGGGTTCTTTTCTGCGGTGTTATTGTCGCTGACTAGTTTCGCAAAGTCATTCAAAGAAGCTCAGGCCTATCTGATTCCAATCATGCTGCTGTCTCTGGCTCCTGGCATGTTGTCGATGATGCCCGGTGTCACTTTCACAGGCCCCATGGCGATCGCACCGATGATCAACATCGTGCTTTTGGCGCGCGATGTTTTGTCGGGCACGGTTGTACCGGCAACCGCACTTGCCGCCGTCCTCAGTACAGTGGCCTACGCAACAGCCGCATTGGCAGTCGCTGCCAAGCTGTTTGGATCCGACGCAGTGACCCGCAGCAGTGACCAAACATTTACGGCGCTTTTCAAGCGACCTTCGCTGGCGACTGGCGTACCAAGCCCACAAACGTGTGCTTTGATGTTGGCGCTATTGGTGCCAGTTCACTTTATCATTTCCAATGGCCTGATGATGCTGCTGCAAAACAAAGCAGAAAGCATCAATATTTCGCAGAACTTTCTTTTGAATGCGGTCGCCCTCACATTTACGTTTGGCGGCATTCCGCTCGCTGCGGCTCTGTTTGGACGCCATCGATTACAAACGACCTATCGCGTCAGAATGCCAAGTCCATTTGCATTGCTGGGCGCCGTCCTAGTTGGCTTTGGTGCGTGGGCATTGGCATTCGAATCGATAGTGTTTGCTGATGCACTAGGAATCGGTGGATTAGACGAATCGCGATTGAAGCAGATGCTAGGAGCGCTCGACAAATTCACAAAAGCTTCACCATGGCTTTTGGTCGCATGCTTAGCCCTCACGCCTGCGATCATCGAAGAACTTTGTTTTCGTGGATTCTTATTTTCTTCGCTCCGGCGGATCATGTCGCCATGGCAAGTCATCGCGTTGACTTCGGTATTGTTTGGCCTGTTTCATGTATTGACTGGCAACGCCCTGCTGATCGAACGATTCCTTCCGACAACATTGCTGGGCATCGTGCTTGGCTGGATTGCATTCCGAACCGGCAGTGTGATTCCGGGCATGGTCATGCACTTCATCCACAACGCGTTCATCGAACTCTTTGGGCACTATCACAAGGAACTAGAGCAGATCGAATGGCTTGGTGTCGATGTATCCACAGGCGACAAACACTTGCCAACAACCTGGGTGGTGACGGCGACAGCTATCGCAGTGGTTGGATTGCTAGTGATTGGCGCGACCTCAAAACGCGGCAACGCAGACGATTCTTAGACTGTGGTTCGTTACAATTGAGGGAAACATTTCTTTTTCCCTAACCAGTCGACCTAAATGCCTCAAAAGTTCAAACCTTTCCTTGCGAAGCTACCAAGCGACCCAGCGAAACGAATGAATTTGCTGGCCAAGTTCCTAACAGCGTGGGGAGCGGCCCCCAAGAAACCAGCCAATATTAGCTCGCAACTTCGTGAAGCGAAAAAACGCTTGGGTGGCATGCCCGTTTGCCTGAATGCTTACTACAAGCAGGGTATCGATTCTTGGCTTCGCGCTTGTTCGACCAAGTTTGCGAAACAATTGAATGAAAAATGGCTTTGGCATTCGCCGGATCAATTGATAGTGGACGAACAGCTGAACCTCTGCGTCGTTGGGACAGCAGGGCAAGAAAAAATCGCCTATGGTCTATGCCCAACAACAATCAGTGAGCCCGACCCGCAAGTCATGACGCACTGCGATGGAAGCGATTGGCCAATCATGTCGCTTAGCGAAACGATTGTCCGCGAATGCGTGCTGCAGCTAATCGGTACTTCGGCAACGAGTCGCCTGCATACTGAAATGAAACAAAAGACTCACGAGCATCCCCTGGGGATTAAAGCCGATTCTGCGCTTTCGCAAATCCCCACCGCACCCGAACGACATGGATTGGTAGAGCTGTTCGAGGGCCAAAACGTCTTGCTCGCTCGCCGATTTCCACCAAGGAGTACGAAAGTAGACTTCTATCTAATGGGCAGAAAAGCATCCGACATCAAACAGTTCTTAAAGTCAGATGCCACCAAGGCAGCCCCTAAACGCAAAGACATGCCTCGCAAGCAACCGGCAACCCCGCACACCACCGTTGCGAAGCTGCGCAAGAACTTCAAAGAGTACTTGCAAACCGACTACGCGCCCGCCGCCGAATTTATTGTTGATGCCGCCGTACCCTGCATTCGATTCGTCGATTTGGGGCAAACCAAGCGGGCCAAGGTTGGCGCGACTCGTTTTGGAGGCGATCCCGACTTGCCATCGGATTTCCAATGGCCAACCGATCCTGATGCCCCTCCTAAAAACAACGCATTGCTCTTTCTAGGACAATTCAATTTCAAAGAGCTACCGTCCTGGAAAGGAAGTCCGTTTCCAAAGTCAGGATTGTTGTCAATTTTCATCGGGACCGATGGCTTCCAAGGCTCTGCGTGCGGATTCTATTTCTCATCGCGAAAGCAACTCAAGCGTGCAAAAACGCCCACTGATCGATTGGTCAATGACTACAAGAATCAATCGCTTTCACCAATCCGTGTTTCAGCTGAACTGAGCTTGAGCATCCCTGCCTATGTCAGCGAATTCCAACAGCAGATTGCCAAATTCCTACAGGACCAAGAAGGCTTCGATGCGGACTACTTGAACGGAGACTTGCAGTGGCTTGAACAGATTCTTTTCGGAAAAGAATCGCTTGGGCAAATGGGAGGCTATGCCGTCACTCCAATAGGAACTGACTATCACGAAAGAGCCGCCTGTAAACAACTGGGCGTGAACGGATTCGTCGGCCGCAGAAATAGCTTCAATGTGTCCGCGATCAAAAACAAGCGAACACGACAAAAGGTCTACACCCAAGCACTTCTGAACCAAGTCCTATTGAGCATGGATTCTGGAAATGCGACGGGAGCGATGTGGTCGGACTGTGGAATCCTCTATCTGCTGCATGACCAAGAACGAATCGCACAGCGCGACTTTGGCTCGTTTCCATCTTTCATCTACCATTGACCAGGGTTCTGATGAAGATCTGAATGCTCAGTCACGGTTTTTTTAGAAATGACACTCCGACTGCGGCGACCGTTAGCGGCAACGACGGCTCGACATTGGTTGAGCCATCTGTGAATTCGTCCGCGCCAATGTCTTTTGCCGATTCAGGGCGTGGCTGCAGCCGAATGTCATTTTTCACATCTTCAAAACCGTCGCTTGCAGCATCAATGGCCGGGCTGTTTGCAGCTACACGGTATCGCCCGTTTGCCTTGGTCAATTTCGGGTCGACGCAAAGTTGATCTTTGATTCCGGCTTGCTCCGGGGACCCGTTAAAGCCAAAAAACAAGTTCGATTGCCACATCAGTTTGTCAGCAGACAGTCGCGCGTCGATCAGTTTCTGATCATCATTGATCGCAACGACTAGGTTATTGGCGACGATGCCTCTCGGAGCTCGCTTGCCGTGTTTGTCGTACAGCAAAATGCCTTTTGCGCAATTCACAATCGTATTGTGAACGATGACAACTTCGTCGACGGTTTGATAGCCGCTTGAGTTGCCATTGGATTTCTTGTTGCCCCCTTCGATCGAAATCGCAGCGTTCCATGTCAAACCGGTCAGGTCCTGCATGTAGTTGTTAAAGATCTTGTGGTGACTGTCATTGATTCGGATTCCTCCCGCATCAGCCGCTCCATCGCCCAAAAAGTAGTTGCCCGAAACGGTAGCGTGATGCCCATGCCGTAATACCAGAGAACCATTGCAGCGCCGAAACGTGTTGGCGCGATAAGTGTTGTGGCTGGACTTGTTGGACACGATTTCGTGTTCACCATCGCATCGTTCAAACAAGTTGTATTGCACGGTACACGTCGCCGGTTTGGCTTGGTCGCCACTGTACCCAAGCCGAACGGTTTCGTTGTCGCTGCCATCGTTTGCAGCAACGTCCGCGAAATAATTCCATTCGATCGTGTGCTCGGCGGTCTGATCGCTGGCAAGACCGCTTAGTTCGACGGTCAGCAACGCGCCCTTGTTAGGCTTGCCGCTGAAATGGCAGTGGTCCACGCGGTTGAATCGACCGTAGATCTGCACCCACTTCGCCGTATTCTCGTTGTTATTCAGGTTCGTGAACGCACAGTTAGTCAGCCGCACATGCTCAGCACCCACGTCTCCGCTACCACGAAACTGAATAGGATTGTACGCATTCACTTTTCCTTTGCCGCCAACAAAGTGAAAACCTTCAATCACCAACCATTTCCCGTTCGTTCTGATTTGCGATTCACCCAGCAGCTTGACGCCACCGGGAGTCGCAGCTTGCAAAGTGATAGGTTGTTTTGGCAAGCCGCTGATACCGTTCAACGAAATTTCTTCGTCCGTATATTCCCCGTCCGCCCAGACAACGGTATCACCAGGCGCCAGCGATCGCGATTCGATCAAATCGGAGATATCGTCCGCCGATCGAACTTGGTGGGTTGCTCCAAGCACGCGTAAATCGACAGCCCACAGATTGAACGCCGCAATAAAAGTGCATGCTACACACACGCGAACCAGATTCGATTCAGCACAAAACGTTTTCATTGGAGATACATTTGCAAGTTGTCATTCGTTCCGCGAAAGACAGAATGCCTTTCGTTTCGTATGCAAATTCTATCTCCAGCCGCAACCAATAGGTACGACAAAGTCGACAGCTACAAAGACAACGCCCTGCGCGGCATATCGCCACCCGTTTCAGCGGGAAAGAGCCACCGGGATACTTGTGCGGTAAAGAAAAATCACCAGCGCTCAGCCAGCCAGAGCCACCAACGACTCACGTTCTGTGCGGATTCCGTCGCTACCGTAAAAGATGACCGTGTTGCAAACCAAATCACAGATCGCTGTGATTTTGACACTTCGGGGTCCATGTAGGCAAAAGTAGATACCGACATGCTTACCGCCTTTGATCAACGGTCTTTCCGTGACGGGAAACTGGTCGGGTTCCAGTTCGCCTAACTCACACAATCGTGTCTCGATGCATTTTCGGATCAACTTCATATCAACGTTTGGGCAAGCTAGCTGAATCATGGATGCGCATTTTGAGGTAGGGAGTTCAACGCAGCATGCATATCGGCGGCATCTTCCAGCAGCCTTAGAAAGTGGTCCCAGCGTGACCGATCGAGCCAAGTATTCAGTTTGAATCGTAACGGTTCTTCTGAATGACGATGGCCATCCGAATTTGCAAAAGCAGACGGCTTCTTAAGCGACCGATTCCAGGGCGTTAGAAGTTACCTAATGCTTACGAATTCGCTTACCAATCCGCTTAGAATCAGGTTTGGTGATCCGCTCGAAAATGCCTCGCAAAATCACTTGTTCGAGTGATGCATCGCGTCCCAGCGGGATCCAGCCAAGCGTTATCGGGCTATCTTCATATCCATCTTCAGTACGGGTAAGAGTCCCGTCGTGCCGTCGCGAAATCGACGATTCCGTAGCAAACTGGCTGCGGTCAGTGTCTTCCAGATCTTTCTGCACGATGACTTCCAACGAATAGCCCGCACCTTGAGGCCGAACGATCACCGTGGCTTTGCGTCGAATTGATTGCAAAGTACTTTGCAACCGCTCAAAACCCGCTGTGCTGTCTTTGCGCCAAGGTTCAATCAACGACGCCCCAACCTGATAGGCCGTTTCCGCGCGACCATCCAGAACAATTCCATTGGAATTTTGGACAGGCTGTTCTCGCGAAATCCGAAAGTAGTCATCCAATGTGTCGACGACTTGCAGCCAAACAAACGTATCTTGGCTAGGCGGAATTCGAATCGGATTTGGGATAACCGTATCCGGCTGCTTTCGGCCCAACCGATAAGCAATCTGTCCACAGCCAACTGAAAACCCGGCAGCGCAAACCAACAGCCCCATCAATGCGCCAAGCGCAAGGCGTTTGCGAGAAAAGTAAAGCTGCCGAATCATTCTTGCCCCAATTATTGCTTGGTTGGCAATGGCTTTGACCCTGGTACATCTTCTGGAAAAAGAGTCCAAACTGGCACCGAATCGACAACATCCTTCATTACTTTTTCTTGCTGGACTCTGACCTTTTCATTTTGAATCGTCGTTTTAATTTTCTCTTGCAGCTCAGCGATCGGCGTTACGCCGGCCGACTTACGCTCCAGAACCCGAATGACATGAATTCCGATATCGTCATAGATCAAGTCGCTCATCTTGTTCAGCGGAATGCTAAAGATTTGTTTGTCCATGGCATCCGACGCCAACGAGCCTTGGCTGGTCCACTCATGCAGTCCACCGCTGGACGCAAGTGGTTCTTGGCTCTTTGATTTGGCGACGGCCTGCAGGTTGCCACCAAAGTAGGCTTCGCGAGCCATCGCGTTGATCGCTTGCTGGGCGGCTTCCTTCGAAGGAAACCGGTCGTAGTACACTGACAGCTGTTCCCAGCGAGCCTGCGCTTTGTGTTGGTATTCTTCGTTGTGATCTTTGTAGTAGCTAGCGATTTCTGCGATCGTAACTTTGGGCTGCTTCTCAACCGCCGATCTCATGTACATGTGGCCAAGCATCAAGTCCATGAAGTTTCGCTGCCGTGCTTGTAACGACGATCCTTCCGCACGGAGCTTGTCGTCCAATTCAATCCGCGTAGAAGCCTTCAGTTTCTCCATCATCGTCGGAACTTCGGATTCAAAGAACAACTGCCGAGCCCTTGATGCCATCAGGTCGCTGGCCTCTTTGCGTTTCTCAGCGTCCTGCGTCCCAACCTGATCCAGGATGAACTTTTCACGCAAGCGTTTTGTGCTGACTGTTTGAGCCAACAAGCCTCGAGTCAAGTTGATGCGTGCAAATTTGATCTGCTCTTCCGGAACTTCCTGCTGAGTCTGATCCAAGACTTGTTGTATTCGAGCGTCCACCCGAGGCTTCAGGTCGCCGTACAGGATTTGCGACTCGCCCACGACCGCGATGACGGTCGCCGGGTCCTCCGGCAACTGAATTGTCAAAGCCTTTTCGATCGCCTCGCGCGTCAAGCCTGGTTGCGGAGGCTGCTGCGCTTGAGCAGTCACAGTCAAGAGCGCAAAACAAAGCGACATAAAACTGGACGTTCGTCGCAGTGCCGTGCGAGAAAGTTTATTTGTGATGGGCGCTGTCATCAGTACGACTTCTGGGAGAATTGGAATTCGTTATCCGCTTGTAGCCATAGGTCAAAACCAAGTTCAACCCCAGAAGTGTTCCACAGCGTGAAACATGCTCGAATACAGTCGATTTCATCAAAAACTAACGAAGCAGTAACTTGGCCGCTCCCAGCCGAGATTCAGAAATTGGGTTCAGGCCGTAGCCGGAGTCACCTGACTTCGGTTTTCACCAAACAGCCTGAATTCTGGCGAATCCAGCCACGCCAAAAATCAAATCTGGTCAGAGCAGACTTGCGCGAACCAGGCTCGCTACAAAACGCTCTATACTCTGATTGGCACGCTCGAACCTTCCCCCGATTTTGAGGTGATTGCTTGGATTCGACCCAAGAAATGGTACAGATCAATCTGTGCCGCGCGCTGAAGCTAAAGAACCGGCTCGCTAGCCGCCTTTCCCGCTTGGATCAACTGCTAGTCCAGCACAACAGTTCGGTCAAAGACCATAGTGAATACGATGCCAAACTCCTCTATTCACAGCGAATGATTCTGTCGGAAAAGCTCGTTGGACTGAAGCTTGAAATCTCCAAAGCAAACATGCAGGTCCAGCAACAGATCTACGAGATTGCAGAATGCAAGGCTCTGTGTCGCACATTGAACGAAGTCAACACGTCACATGGTCCCCATTCGGTCGGCTACGGCGAGCCCGTTCAGTATTTCGAGGCTCAGTTTCGCAAGCCAGACATTCAAAAAGAAATTCGCAAAGTCGAACGCGAAATCGATCGAATTCAAGACGAGCTTGATTCGTACAACTACACTACCAAGATCAGCATTCCAGAAGATTGGATCAAGCAATCAGAGGAAGATCTATAAAGCAAACGTGCTGTTCACTGAATCGTTCTCATGCAGTTTGCTAACCGACCAGGGTGCCAGATGTGTAATCCAAATGCCAGCGAGTTGGGCGGCTGATGTAGGTCGTCGTTTGCCAAGCTCATGCTTGGCAAATCAACATCGCGACTCATTCATCTCTCGTTTTGATTTTGATCATGACCTTGCCTCAAGATTCAAAGTGTCATGTCGATAATTAAAAACTCAAGCCTCAAGACTCTTCTTGGCGGATTACCGCTGGCGCCCTCCTTTCTTCTTTCGTGACACCCCGCCTACAAGCCAAGAATCTTGGCGTTGACCTTCACAACTTTTCTTCGACCAGGTGATTGCACTTCAATTCTGCCGTCGCCACGTTGCTTTTGGCTTAGAATAAACGCCACATTCTACCCAAAGGAACCGTCGACTATGAAATCTGTATTCATTGCCTGTTGGATTTGTCTTGGCATCACGATTGCCGACGCACAAGAAACCAAGACTGATTTGAAATGGGCCGTCTTGTTTGACGGAAAATCGCTCGACGCTTGGGTGCCATCCAAAGTCCCCGAGTGCTGGACAGCTAAGAAAGGTGTCTTGGTGTGCAAGAACAACAAGCAGAAGAAAGGCGACATCCTTCATACCAAACAGGCTTACAAAGACTTCATCTGCGAACTGGATTTCAAATTCATTTCGGGACGGATCGATTCTGGTGTTCACGTTCGCAACGACAAGGATCAAATCCAAATCGGCGAGTCGGGAAGCTTGAAACGCGACATGACTGCTTCTCCCTACATTCCAGGCAAGGGTTACCCTGTCGAAGCCGCCGGTGTGAAAGACCTGCTGAAACTAAAAGATTGGAACACGCTCCGAATTCGCTGTGTCGGGCCGAAATATACGACTTGGCTGAACGGGAAAGAGGTCATGAATTATGAATCCGCGAGCGCTTCCAAAAAAGGGCCGCTGGGAATTCAACTTCATGGTAGCCGCGAAATGGAAATCCATTACCGCAACATTCGTGTTGCTCCGATCGAAAATTGACGAGCCTGATCATTACGTTAACTTCGTCTTGCTCGAAGATATCCTGCCTCCCATAATTCTCCCGCGAATTGCTCAGCTGAAATCGACCATGCACAAATTTCTGTTCGCGCTCGTAGCCGTTCTGCCACTCTCAAGTCTTGCGGCCGCGACGGACAGCAAGCCAAACGTTGTCATTATCTACGCAGATGATTTGGGCTATGGGGATGTTCAATGTTACAACCCCGAACGCGGCAAGATCCCAACGCCGCATATCGACGGACTTGCTCTTGAAGGAATGCGGTTCACCGATGCACACTCGTCGTCCGGAGTCTGTTCGCCATCGCGGTATACGCTGCTGACTGGTCGGTACCACTGGCGATCGCGACTGCAGCGAGGCATTGTTGGATTGTGGCAGCAACCGTTGATTCCAAAAGATCGCTTGACGATTGGCGGACTTGCAAAGCAGCAGGGCTACAAGACTGCGTGCATCGGAAAATGGCACCTCGGATGGAACTGGCCAATCGCAGCCGAACAGAAGAAGTTCTTCAAGTCGCCTGCTAAGAATAAAAAAGTCCCCGTCAGCAATGAACAGCAAGTCGCCTGGAAGAGTATCTTTTCGGAAGCAATTACCGATGGCCCCACGGCGGTCGGGTTTGACCAGTACTTTGGCACCGACGTTCCAAACTGGCCGCCATATTGTTTCATCGAAAATGATCGTACCGTTGGCATTCCAAGTGAATACGCAGATGCCGCCCTGTTCAAACGGAATCAAGCCAGCAAGCAGGGCCCAGCGGTCAAAGGCTGGACGCTTGAACCAATCCTGCCCGCTCTTGGAGACCGCGCGTCTGACTTCATTCGGCGTGAAGCTTCAACACCGGAACCGTTTCTGATCTACATGTCGCTGACTTCTCCTCACACGCCGCTTTCTGTCAACGACCAATGGAAAGGAAAAAGTGGTTTGAATCTCTACGCAGACTTCGTGATGGAGACCGATGCTGTCGTGGGGCAGGTGCTAAATGCGTTGAAAGAATCCGGAGCGGCAGACAACACGCTCGTGTTATTCACCAGTGACAACGGCTGTGCTCCCTACATCGGCGTCACCGACTTGGAAAAGAATGGGCACTATCCAAGCGGACCGCTACGAGGCTACAAGGCGGACGCGTGGGAAGGCGGGCACCGTGTTCCGTTTATCGTTCGCTGGCCGGGTCATGTCAAAGCCAACACCCAGTGCGGACAACTCGTTCATCAGGCAGATGTCATCGCGACGCTTGCTGAAGTTCTAGATCAAGAACTCCCCGACGACGCAGGCGAAGACAGCTTCAGCCTGATGTCACTGCTGATGGGTACCGACGAACCTGTGCGTGAACACTCCGTGAGTGCTTCGATCAATGGCGTTCCCGGCGTTCGCAGTGGCACCTGGAAGTACATTCCCGCGCCAGGTTCCGGCGGCTGGGGCAAAGGTGGTGATCAGTCGCAACCAATGCAGCTATACAACCTGGCTGACGACATTGCCGAATCAAACAACCTTGCCGCCAAAATGCCCGACCGGGTCAAAGAGATGCAATCGCTACTGGAAACGCTGATAACCCGCGGCCGCAGTACGCCAGGAACACCGCAGCAGAACGACGTGAAAGTCGTCCGCTATCCAAAACGAAAGTAGGGACTCTTTGTCTGATGGGCTACTTGCGCCCCAGCATTCGATCTAGCGAGTCGCCAGTTTGATAGATCAGTGCTTCTGGAAAATGTTGATACGGATGAAAGTACTCGAAGGTTAGATAAT